>JBGUGE010000077.1:0-31752 GCA_045111335.1 Alphaproteobacteria bacterium
TGTTGTGTCCGGTGAGATACCACCGTTATCGGTTCAAATTAAATAAACGCAAATGATAATTTTGCACCTGTTGCCGTTGCTGCGTAATGCGGTAAATGCAACAAAATTCAATTCTTTGAGCTTTGGTTAGCTTAAAGTGGGGGATGAGCCACCCAGCAACAGAACGGCTCGTTTAATCTTATATTCAGAGGAAGAAATGGTCGATTTTATTACGGAATTTAATTATGACGAGCTGGTAGAAAAATCTCTGCGCAACGTTATTTACTACGCCTTAAAGGTGGTAGAAGAACAAGGATTGCCGGGAGAAAACCACTTTTACATCACTTTCCATACACATTTTCCCGGAGTCGCTCTTTCCAAAAACTTAAAGATTCAATATCCGGACACCATGACGATTGTGTTGCAAAATCAGTTTGATAATTTAACCGTACGCCACAACAGCTTTTCGGTTGACCTGAGCTTTGGCGGCGTTCCGCAAACCATTACCATTCCTTACGAAGCCATCACCTACTTTGCGGACCCTTATGCCAAATTCGGCCTGAGTTTTGAGCACGAAGACCTTGATGCCCTCACCGCATCGGAAGCAGACGTTGATGATTCATCACGTCAGGCCGGCAATGCCGAAGTCATCTCCATTGATAATTGGCGTAAAAAATCATGATTAAAATATCGGTACTCATTGCCGGCAGACACGCCACCAGCATCAGTTTAGAAGAAGAATTTTACGAGGAGTTTTTAAACATCGCATCCGAACTTAAACTGAGCCGCAATCAGCTGATTACGCAAATCGATCGTACCCGCAAAGCCGAAAATCTTTCGAGTGCCGTGCGTATTTTCGTATTGCAATATTATAAAGACAAATCAACTGCGCCAAAATGATTTGGTAAAAATCACCAAAAAAGTAATAATTTCCAGACGCCCGAGCAGCATGGCAAAACATAAAACAGATTTAACCACCGGCGAGAAAAAGGCATAGTTACCTTCCGGCCCGATGATATCTATTGAACCTGCCCCGACATTGGTAATGCAGGCACCGACCGCCGCCAACGATGTGCGCAAATCCAAACCGCAGGCACTCACCACCACTGTCAGTCCCAGCAACGAAATCACAAACGCAAATACATACACAAAAACCGACATAGTAACACGTTCCGGCATGTTAATCGCCCCGATTTTCAACAGTGTTACCCGATTCGGTTCAACCGCCGAAATCGTATATTTACGCAAAAAGGCATAAATAACCTGCCAACGAAAAATCTTGACCGAACCGGTCGTAGAACCGGTGCACCCGCCGGAAAGCGACAACAGCAAAATCACCGCCGGCACCCAAGTCCCCCACGCTGTATAATCGCACGAAGTCAGACCGGTTGTCGTCGTAATCGCAATTACGGTAAAAAATCCGTAACGCAACGTATACCACAACGAATAATCCGAGGTTAAATACATATATCCGCTGAAAATCAGCGCCAACACCAACACCGATTTTAAAAAGACCCGCACCTGCCGATTGCGATCGGGATTCGTCCGGCGATACAGCAAAATATAAAAGGTCATCGGCAATGAACCTACCAACATAAACAACATAATCACCAGCTCTATCGGAAAACTGTGAAACGAACCCACAGAATGATTTTTGGTTGAAAATCCGCCGGTGCCGATTGCCGACATAGCATGATTAACCGCATCAAAAACACCCATACCGCACAAATAAAGTGCCCCTACGGCCAACCCGGTCAACACCAGATAAACCGACACGATGCGCTTGGCAATATAGCTGAATTTAGGCATAAACTTATCATTGGAATCCGAATTTTCGTGCTGGAAAATCTGCATACCGCCGATACCCAAAAACGGCAATAATGCCACGGCAAAAATGACGATTCCCAAACCGCCGATATAATTTAAAAGCGAGCGCCACAACAACACCGATTGCGGCAAACTCTCAACATCTTTCATAATGGTGGCACCGGTTCCGGTAATCCCCGACGTAGCTTCAAAAATGGCATCAACCACACTGTTTACGCTATGATGAAACCAAAACGGTATAGCAGAAAACAAACACACCGAAATCCAGCACACTGCCGTAATCAGATAACCCTGTTTCAGTGTAATACGTTCAATCTTGGCGTAGTTGGCCAAAAACAGCGAAAACCCGAAAAAAATCGAAATCAGCGCCGAGCTCAAAAAAGGCGACCAGTCTGCCGACGCCACGGTCATATCCAAGCCGGCCGGCACCAACATAATCAGTCCCAAAACCCCCAAAACATAACCGCTTATCATTAAAACCGGCTGCCACATTATGCCTTCTCCGCCTTATTTAATTGCAACATTGCGGGCATAACCGTAGCGCACCATTGCCCGATTGATACATCCTTCTTTAGTAAAGCACAAGGCGGTTGCTGTCTGCGTTTGCGTGGCATAAGCTACAACTTCGCAACGAATTTGCGTTTTATCCGTCAACACCTTCAGAAACACCGTGGCATCTTTAACATTATATTCCCGCGGATCGGTATAAATTCCGTAGAGAAACATGAATGTATTATTGATAAAAATGCTGTTCGGACCGACAATATCCGCTGTGCCGTAATAAACTTCCGGCTCGGAAAGATAGGTCAATCCCCGATTATGCGTTTCTACGTAATAATCGGTAATTTCGCCGTCATAAAACTCTGCTTTCGGCGGTAACGGCACTTCTTTTAATACTTTCGGGCGCTCCACTATCGGATCTTTCTGCTGAGTTTCGGCATATACCTCCTTTGTGGTGATGGTCGTTTCTTCCTTTACCGTAACGGTATGATCGGCTTTTTCCTCCTCCGGAGCAGATTTTTTGGCCTTCAGACGCTCCGCCATCTGATCTTTCCACGACATATCTTTGGCCGAACTCTCGGCGGTTTTGTCTGCCGGTTTTTGCTTGGTTTTCTTAAATTCCGGCACATTCCATGCCGCAAAATGCTTTTTCTCCGGAGCCGCCTCCGCCGATGTTGCGCACGTTGTGTCTGTTACCGCTACGGGAATTGCCTCCGCCGCCGTATTTTTAATCTGTTCCATGCGCTCTGACATATCAGTCAAAACCTCATCCTTGGTTTGCATCAACTCTTTAACCGGCACGGTTGAATGATAAAGTTTTTGCACATGTTCAAACCCGATACCATAATAAAAATGCGCAATCAGCAACAACACAACCAAAGCCAACACAATCGCTAAAATCTGCCAAAAACGCCTTATCGGAAACGTAATTAACATCACTAACCGATGTATCCACGCCAGCACACCGCTCAAACGCAAATCGTTCCATTTGCCACTTTTTCTTATCATCTTATTTTCCTCCGTACCTTTCCGCCAATTCGGCAGCCCGCTCCGGCGTAATACGTTCAAACAATGCCTCGCCGACCTCAAACGGCGTACCGGCTTTCAAAACCGTTAACTGTTCGGCTACATCAAAATTTTTAAGTGTCGGCATATCTTCCGGTTTAAGCTTAAATTTAGCCAACATTTTTTCTGCCGTATGCGGCATCAGCGGCGCGCTCAAAATTGCATAAATACGCACTAAATTCAGGCACAACCGCAAAATCGTCGCCGCCCGCGTTTCATCTTCCTTAATCACCTGCCACGGCTCGGTTCTGGTAATATAGTTATTACCCTCGACCCACGCCGCACGCAATTCTGCCACCGCTTTGCGGAATTCCAGCGCATCCATATACTTAAAATAGTCATTTACACGAGCCTGAACCGCCGTAATCATTTCTCTATCAGCTTCTTGCAACTCTCCGCCTTCCGGCACAAAGCTGCCTATTTTAGACGCCGTCATTTTCATCACTCGCTGCGCAAAATTGCCCAAAACTCCGTTCAAATCTTTATTAATCGTACCGACAAAGCTGTCAAACGTAAACGATGAATCCGACGCTTCCGGTGCATTTGCCATCAGCCAATAGCGCCAATAATCGGCCGGAAATTCCTCAATGGCATCTTCGGCAAAAATACCGCGATGCTCCGACTTGGAAAATTTACCGCCCTCAAAAGTCAGATAACTGAAGCCCTTTAAATAATCAACCTTGGTCCAGTTTTCACCGGTACCGAGCAAGGTTGCCGGAAACGTAATCGAATGATACGGCACATTATCTTTGCCCATAAATTCAACATAGCGTACATCTTTGGCATCAAGCCACCATTCTTTCCAATCGCGCTCGCTCGGTTTTTCGTCTGCCCATTGTTTGGTAATGCCGATATAGGCAATCGGCGCATCAAACCACACATAAAACACCTTATTTTCATAGCCCGGTTTATTTACCGGAAAGCCCCATTTCAAATCACGCGTAATACAACGCGGTTGCAGACCTTCCTTTACCCATTTTTTGGCGATGGAATAAGCCACATCCGGCCAAAACGCCTCCTTGGTTTTGAGCCACTCTACCAACTTTTCCTCAATCTTCGGCAAATTTAAGAACAGATGTTTGGTTTCGCGAACTTCCAAATTGGTACTGCCGGAAACCACACTGCGCGGGTTAATCAAATCAGTCGGCTCCAAAACTTTGGTACAATTTTCGCATTGGTCACCACGGGCTTTTTCGTAACCGCAATGCGGACAAGTGCCGGTAATATAGCGGTCGGCCAAAAACATATCATCATCAACCGAAAACACCTGTTTCATGGTCTTTTCGGCAATAAAGCCGTTTTTATCAAGCTGTTCGAAAATATGATAGGTCATCTCTTTGTTTTGTTCGCTGGAAGAACGACCGAAATAATCAAACTTCAAATTAAAATCGGCATAAGTTTTGGCATGACGCACATGATATTTATTGCAATATTCCTCCACCGGCAAACCTTCTTTCAAAGCGCCAACTTCCGAAGCCGTGCCATGCTCGTCGTCTCCGCAAATATATAAAACCTCGTTACCCATCATTCGCATATAGCGCGCATAAACATCGGACGGCAACAAACAGCCGACCATGTGTCCCAAATGCGGAACACCATTAATATACAGTAATGCGGATGTAATCAAGACTTTAGACATTTAACGTAAACTCCTTCTCAAAATTTTTACGGATAGAGTTTACTGATATTTAATCAAAATCGCAAGCAAAAAAAGTATTTATCTCGCGAGTTTTTATCGGATTTGATTTATTTTTCCAAAATATAATTATAGCGATCGGCCAAAGCAGAAAAACCCATTTTTTTATATATATCTTTTCCCATTTCCGAGGAGTTTAAGACTATTGTCTTCAATCCTCTATCGATTTCGTTGTTTATGGCATGAGCAAACATAGCTTTATACAATCCGCGTTTGCGATACTTTTCTTTTACCGCACCCCACGATACGCATGCTGCTGTCTTCCCTTCCGAAAATTCTACGGCTCCCGCCGGTTCATCATCAATATAGCCGATATATCGGAAGCAATTATCCAAATTTGCTTCTTTGAAAAAATATTCTGATAGTAAATCTCTGTCTTTAGGTTTATTGTATACCTCGGTTACCACCTCACAAAAATCCTCTGCGGTTTTTCGGTTTGTAACTCTCAATATCTTAAACCGTTTGTCTTCCGCAACCTTATTTTGCAAATTTAAGGCCATTAAATACGACGGCGTTCCTTTTTTAAGAGGCAATGTTTCATCCGTAACGACACTGCCGGAAGCAATACTCATAAAAGTCTTCGGAATATTATTTTTTATAACATCCCACTCAGCGTTGCCGAATTTACTGCAATGAGCCATATTATAATACGGCATCTGCAAATCATTCCACAGCACCACAAACATTTTTTCAAATTCAAAAATCTTATAGCCTAAAAGTTCTTTGGATTTATATATTTCGTATATTGTTTTCTGATACAAATTCTTCCACATTTTTACAATTCCCTATACCCGTAAATATCCAATCTCATTCAGCGCGTCTTTGACTTCCTTCATGGTGGCACACACCGCCGCCGCACCGGCATCTTGGCATTTTTGCCGATATTCCGGCGTATTATTACCCTCCGCACCGACAAAGGCTATGCATTTCATATCGGCGGCGACCGCAGCGGCAAAATCATTCAAACTGTCTCCGATAACAACGCAATCTTGTGGCCGATAACTCTTTGCTCTGGCGGCCAACAAAAACAAATCCGGTGCCGGTTTCCCGTGTTCTACCATATCTACCGTAAAATAATCTTGCGGTGACATATATTTCTCAATCCACTTAAATTGCGTCATTTTCCACGCATGTTGTTCGGCCGTTGCACCGGTAGCAATGCAATGTTCAAAATTCGCATCTGCCATTACCTTTTCAACTCCGATTATCGGTTGCATAAAATGCATTCCTTTATATTTTTCGCCGGCATCAATTTTTTGCATAAAATCCGCATCCAACCTCAACGCAGGAAAATATTCTTCCAAACGTTCTTTTCTGGTTTTATCGGCAACTCCGACCAACAGTTGTAATTTTTCTTCTGCGCTTAATTCAATGCTTTTTTCTTTTTTTAATGTTTCGAGCCAAACTTCAACCCATAGTTTTTCGCTGTCGGCAATAACTCCGTCAAAATCCCAGATGATCAGTTTTTTCATTGCAAAATCCCTAAATCAGCGCACCAAATTTCGGGCCAAATTGATAATTGCCTCGCTGACATCGTCGGCCATATTGGCAAAATGCTCATTCGGCCGCAATTTATCTTCATCGGCATAAAGCGCACGGTTGATTTCAAGTTGCAACGTATAGATTTTTTTGCGCGGCTGACAATAGTTAAAGGTCGTAAACGCACCGGAATACGGGCAATTAAATTCCACATTATAATTTTTATTCCAGAATTGTCCGGCCAAAAAATCACTCATTTCCTGCGGGCAACTCTGACTGAACAAATTGCCCAAACAAATATCAATCCCCGAACGATCATCAATAATCGAGCATATTTTGGACGGCATCGAATGGCAATCCAGCACCAAACAAAAGCCGAATTTTTTTACCACTTTGGTAATCATTTTTTGCAACTGCGTATGATAAACATCATAAACGTTTTTAAGCCGCTTTTCCACCTCGTGATAGTCGAGCAACCCTTTATACAGCGGCTGACGCAAATAATTAATGCGATGTACCACTCCCAAACCGACACGACAATGCCGGTCAAACAACACATCTTTTTCATGCGGATAGTTATAAAACATTGCCGGATCAAGCTCCAAGCGGTCGCGATTCAGGTCGATAAACGCCCGCGTTACCAGCATTTTAATCATAGGAATTCCGGCATCAATCGCACCTTGTAACAGCTTATCCACCAACAAATCCTCATTGTGGCGCATAACCTCAATGCTGTCATTTACCTGTTCCAAAAACTCCGGCGGAAAATAAGTACCGCTGTGCGGAACGGAAAGCACTAACGGAAAATCGATTTTTTCCGTATTAAAGCATTCAAAAATCCGCATTTTTGAATAATCAACCTTAAAATCACATCGCTTTTCTTCCATTGCCACCTGCTTTGTTTTTGCGATCGCGCTCGGCGCTTTGCCGAATTGCGCGTTTGCGCTTGGTTGATTTTTTTTCTACCGACCAGCCGAATTTACCGATTTTGCGCCCTAAAGCATAATAAAAACCGTGAGCATACGCCAAAAGTCCGGCCTTTTGCAAATCGAGCGCCTGTTTGCCGTTGATATAGGCTTCATCAACATCAACCGCTACCACTTCGGCCAAAAACATATCATGCGTACCGAAAGATGTAATTTCTTTAACTTTGCATTCAAGTGAAATCGGGGCTTCTGCCACCTGCGGCGCACTGATTTTTTCGCACTTGGCGGCAGTCAAACCGGCCAACTTGAATTTGTTGACGTCGCGCCCGCTTTTTACACCGCACAAATCCACAGCTTTAGCCAATTTAGCCGTCGGCACGTTAATCACAAATTCACCGGTTTTGCGGATAAGCTCGTTGCTGTAACGCGTCGGTCGCAACGAAACATAAACCAACGTCGGCTCGGTACAAATAATCCCCGTCCACGCCGCCGTCATTACATTCGGCGCCGCCACGGTTCCGCACGAAATAAGCGCCGGAGGTACCGGTGCCAACATTGTCCCCGCTTTCCAACAAACTTTTGCCATGGTTTATCTCTTCAGAACATTACGACACCATAACAATATAAACCGATTTTTTCAATTCGTCAAGTTCCGACACCAAACCGGCGGCGGAACTTGTTTTCAGGAATAAAACTATGAATAAAACCTCACAGACACTACTTATATATTCATCATTTTGCTTTCTAAAACGATAAAAAGTTTAATAAGTGGGAAAATATGATTGTCAAAAACCTTACAAACCGTTATTCTGCTGTTTAAGGGAGAGAGAAAATGAAACAAATTGATTTCAGTAAAATATCGTTTGAAGACGCCTTAACCCAATTAGAGAATATTGTCCGCGAGCTTGAAGCCGGAAAAATCAAGCTCGATGACGCGGTTGAAGCTTATGAAACCGCTACCGCACTCAAAAAATTCTGCGAAGAAAAACTCAAGGCGGCACAGCTCAAAATCGAAAAAATAAATGTAACACCGGATGGTGTTGTGCAAACCGAACCTTTAGATAAAATCGAAGAATAACCATGACGGATATCGCAGACAGCCTAAAAACTTTTTCGCAAAAATTCAACACCGATCTGGAAAAATGCTTTCCACCGACAGAAGGTGCCGAAAATCGTGTCATTGAGGCCATGAAATATTCGGTAATGAACGGTGGCAAACGCCTGCGTCCGTATTTATTATGCGAGTGTGCAAACCTTTTTAATGTACCTTACGAAGTTGCATTTAAGGCCGCCGCCTCGCTTGAAATGTTGCACTCTTATTCCCTTATTCATGACGATTTGCCGGCCATGGATAATGATGACTTGCGCCGCGGGAAACCCACCTGCCACAAGCAATTTGATGAAGCTACCGCGATTTTGGCCGGCGACGGACTGTTAACTTATGCCTTTGAATACCTGTCCGGTGCGCTCGAAATTCGACCGGAGATCCGCCTGACCTTAATTCAGTTACTTTCTTCGGCGGCCGGTGCTTTCGGCGGTATGGTCAGCGGACAAACCCTCGATATTTATGCCGAACCGACTGCTGACCGAGATGCGGCAAATGCGATTATTTCCCGGCTTGAAGAAATGAAGACCGGCCGTTTGTTGCAATATGCCTGCGAGGCGGGTGCCGTTTTGGGACAAGCTGCGTTGCCGTTGCGGCAAATACTTGTTTCATATTCGCGAAAAATCGGTCAGGCTTTTCAAATTGCCGACGACATCTTAGATCGTGAGGGCGACCAGCAACTCGTCGGAAAAACCTTGCATAAGGATGATTTTCAAAATAAATTTACCTTTGTTTCTTATTACGGTATTGAACCGGCCCGCCAAAAAGCTGCCGAACTCATCGCTCAGGCGATTGAGGAGATTTCCGTATTCGGAACCAAAGCTGAAAATTTGCAAAACTTAGCCACCTACATCATCGCTCGAAAATATTGATATAAAATCTGTTGCAATCCGCGGTAAAACGTGGTATACTCTGTATATAAACAATATAATTATGGAGGTTGCGATGAGCGAAGATAAAAAGGCCGAAGGGCTGAGATTTATATTCCGACTTGACTTAGCATCTACCGAAAAAGGTAAATTGCTCGAGCTCGCGCGTGATTCCATCCGTGAATCGCACAGCCATCGCACGTTTTCCGACCGTAAAGATTTGCTTTTAAATCCGGATACATTGCATATCAATTCGGCCTACGCTACCGGTCATGCTATTATGAACGCCAATTTCTCCACCAACGATAAGCTTTATATGATCATGCACCGCTATGTGTCACTTGTTTCAAAAGAAAATCCTAAAATGTCTCAAGCCAAAGCTCTTGAAAAGTTTCGTGCGGACTTTGCGGCAGCATATCCGCAGGAATTCGGGGCTAAAGCCGAACCGCAAAAGGCTAACGGCAACCAGATTCTTTTGGATTCCATTCGCGCTAAAAAGATGCACGGCATGGTATGAATGATGCAGTATAAAATTCATGTTTTTCTCCTTAGCGCCGTTGCTTTTCGCAACGGCGTTTTTAAGTGGCAACGAGCCTGAAAAAATCCCTTGATATTTATATAAAATACGTTATTGTACTGTGCAGAAAGATTTATAAAAAACGGAGAATTGAAAATGATGATATTTGCGTTTGCACTGATTTTAACCGCTTTTTTTGCGTTTCCGGCATTGGCCAATCCGGCATGCGCGGTTTGCACGGTTGCGGTTGCCGCCGGTCTGGAAATTGCTCGCAAATTAGGGGTTGATGACGGTGTTATCGCCGTGTGGGCAGGCGCGCTTTTAACTCTGATCGGCTATTGGACAATTCTCTGGTTTGATAAAAAAGGTTGGAATTTCAAATTTCGCAACAGCTTGTTGATGCTGCTGTCTTTTTCGATGATTTTCGCGGTATACATCAAAGATTTGACATACACTCCGAAACCGATTCTGATTTTTTATATGGATCCGTTTTTGTTCTGCGGCATTTTGGGCGGCCTGATTTTGATTTATTCTTCGGTTTTTTATCAATGGATGAAGAAAAAGAACGGCGGACACGCTCATTTTCCGTTTGAAAAAGTGGTATTACCGGTGGTTGCTTTAATCATAGCCGGTTACGCGGTTGATTATTTCCATTTGTGCGAACCGGTGCCAACCGAAGCCGCAATCGCCGCCGCCATTCCGGCCGACGGTTCCGATATTTACGATTTCAATAATTAAAAATACGGTTTACCGAAGCAAAAATTTTCCTTGCACTATATAGCAAAAAATTACTCATAAAAAAAATGCGAGTAATGAGATTAGTACGCAGTAAATCTTTTCTCACAGTGTAAAAATGCTCCCCAAAAATCCGGATAACGAGTTATATGCAAAGTGCTTTTTCAACGACGTGTACAAAAGAGGTACACGAGGAGAAAAAGCACCGGCAGATAACCATTAGACGGGTTTTTAAGCTACTTTGGCGTTGTAGAGAACAGAAATCCCCTCAATTTCGCCTTCCGTACCGCCCGCGCAATCCTCATTTACCTTTACGGCCAAAACCTGCTCGGCAATGTAGGATTGATTTTCCTTCAAGGCTTGTGCTAATTCGGAATCGTTGGTAGAATAGCAAAGCTCAATGCGGTCAGAAATATTAAAGTCTTTATCTTTACGCAGGGTTTGCACCAAACGAACGAAATCGCGCGCCATACCTTCACGCTTGAGAGAATCCGTAACGTTGGTATCAAGGGTTAAAACCGCCTTATTGTCGGCAAAAGATTGACCGGCCACACCGTCTTTCATATCCAAGCGCACTTCAAACAGGTCAGAAGTTAAGGTTTTGCCGCCGATTGTTAGGGTACCATCGGCATTAAGGTTCCAGTTGCCTTGCTTATAGGCAGCCATCACCGCCCCCATATCTTTGCCCAGAGTCTTGCCTAAAAGCGGAGTGTAGAGATAAACACTCTTGGTGGCATAGTTGCTCAGATTGTCATCAAAACGAACTTCTTTAACGTTCAGCTCATCTTTAACAATTTCCTGATACGCCGGCGAAAGAGTGGCCCCGATTACGGTCAGACTGGCAAGCGGCAAACGATTGCGCAAATTCTTCTCTTCGCGAATAAACTTACCGGTAGAGCAAAGGTCTTGCACAAAATCCATCTCCGACATCAGCTTTTCGTCTGACTTAATTGCACTCAAGCTCGGATAATCACACAAGTGAACAGATTCGCCGCCGGTCAGATTTTTATAGATATATTCGCAAATAAACGGCATAATCGGCGCTGTCAGCTTAGCCACATTTACCAAAACGGTATACAGCGTATCAAACGCTTCGGCATCACCGCGCCAAAAACGCTCGCGGGTACGGCGAATATACCAGTTATTCAAAATTTCCATAAACGCCGCCGTTTCGCTGCAAGCTTCGGCAATATCGTAGGTTTCGAAGCCGTGTTTTAACTTTTTACCCAAAGTTTTAAGCTTAGATAAAATATAATTATCCATTGCTTCAGAGGAAGAAGTTATTTCCTTAGCCTGATAATCCTCGGCATTGGCATACAGCGTAAAGAAATAAAAAGCGTTCCACAGCGGAATCATCGCCGAACGCGACGCTTTGGCAATTTCCTTGCCTTCCTGATCCATTGCCACATTGCCACCTTTAAGCACCGGCGAAGAAACCAAAAACCAACGCAACGCCTCCGAACCAACGGTATCCAGAATGTTATTCGGATCCGGATAATTTTTCAGTCGTTTAGAAAGTTTCTGCCCGCCCTCAGCCATAATCAAACCGGTGCAGATGCAGTTTTTAAAGGCCGGACGATTATGCAGAGCTGTTGACAACACGGTCAGCGTATAGAACCAACCGCGAGTTTGATCAATGGCTTCCACAATAAAATCCGCCGGAAAATGGTTTTCAAACCATTCTTTATTTTCAAACGGATAATGCACTTGCGCATACGGCATTGAGCCGGATTCAAACCAACAATCAAACACATCGCTGACGCGGCGCATCATGGTTTTGCCGCTCGGATCGTCCGGATTCGGATATACCACGTCATCAATGTACGGCTTATGCAAATTATCAACCGTTACTCCGGTTTTTTGCTTGATTTCTTCTATCGAACCTAACACATCAATCCGCGGAAACTTCGGATTATCCGACTTCCACACCGGAATCGGCGTACCCCAGAAGCGGTTACGCGAAATCGACCAGTCGCGGGCACCTTCCAGCCATTTGCCGAAACGTCCGTCTTTAATATGCGAAGGAATCCAATTGATTTGCTGATTATTTTTTACCATTTCGTCACGGAAATCGGTAACTTTTACAAACCACGAACTCATCGCCTTATAAATCAGCGGTGTATCAGTGCGCCAACAATACGGGTATGTATGGGTATATTGCTCTTTTTTCACCAGCAATCCGTTGGCCTTAAGCCATTGCATTATCGGTTCATTGGTATCAAACACCTGCTGCCCGGCGTAGTCGCTGACTTCGGCAGTAAATTTACCGGCCTCATCCACCGGACACACCACCGGAAAATTCTCGTCATAAGCGCGACAAGCTTCAAAGTCGTCCTGACCGAAACCCGGCGCAATATGTACCACACCGGTACCGTCTTCGGTAGAAACAAACTCACCGGCAAGCACTTTGAACGCACCTTTTTCCTTCAAATTTGCAAAATACGGAAACATCGGTTCATAGCTCAAACCGAGCAAATCCTCACCCTTCATGGTGCCGACGCGCGTTGCATGCTCAAGTTGCTTCTTATAACTGCCGAGGCGCGCGGTTGCAATAATATATTGCTGACCGTCTTCTTCCATCACGGCATATTCAATATCTTTGCCGACCGCCAGCATCAGGTTTGAAGGCAGAGTCCACGGCGTAGTGGTCCATACCAAAATATTCTGTCCGGTTTCTAACTTAAACATCACGGTAATTGCGTTGTCGGTCTTATCGCGGTACCCCAAATTAACCTCAAAATTAGAAAGCGGAGTTTCTGCCGCCCAAGAATACGGCAACACGCGATAATCTTCATAAACCAAACCTTTGTCGTACAGCGCCTTAAAGTTATGAATAACCGATTCCATAAACGGCAAATTCATCGTTTTATAGTCATGATTAAAGTCTACCCAGCGTCCTATACGCTTAAACATATCAACCCAAATTCCGGAATATTTTAATACATCTTTACGGCAAAAATCATTAAATTTTTCAATACCGTAAGCTTCAATTTGCTTGCGTCCGGAAACGCCGAGCTGTTTTTCGGCCGACATCTCTGCCGGCAAACCGTGACAATCCCAACCTAAGCGACGCTCTACCTTTTTGCCGCACATAGTCTGAAAACGCGCCACCACATCTTTAACATAGCTAACCATAATGTGACCGTAGTGCGGTGTACCGTTGGCAAACGGCGGTCCGTCATAAAACACAAATTCGGCTGCTCCGTCACGATTGTGCACCGATTTTTCAAATGTATTATCTTCGTCCCAAAACTTCAGGACTTCCTTTTCCAACTCGACAAAGTCAGGCTTTGCCTTTACCTCAGCATAATATTTTGTCATATTCCATACCTTAAATTAAATAGAAATTGTTTGTAACAGATTTTATAAAAGATTTTATGTAAAAAGATGCCCTAATCCCCTAAGGGATAATATTGATAATGCACGGTATACCGAAACGGTTCATCTTTTCCTCTCTGTGATATTAAACTGCAAGCAATTTATACCAACTTTTAACAAAGGTCAAGAGGCTTTGTGGTAATTGTAACGGAAATAAAACTATTAGAATATAATTTGAAAAACCCGGAACATACGGTAAATACGAAGTTAGGGGGTTGGCGCGATGTACAACAAAAGGTACATAAGCCTCAAAACTACTACAAAGAATGCGCACAAAAAACTCGTATAATTAGGTTAATACGCAGTTAGGGGGTTGGCGCGGTGTACAACACACCCTATATAAAAACTCGGATAACGTGCGTAAATACGCCGTAAGCCTTTTCTCGAAGTGTACAACAAAAGGTACATGAGAGAAAAGGCTTACAAGTAGTTACCCGTTATACGAGTTTTTACGCTTTTTCTACTTGAGAAAATTCCAACTCCACCGGCGTATCACGACCGAAAATGGAAACGGAAACTTTTAAGCGAGATTTTTCGATATCCACTTCTTCAACAACGCCGACGAATGATTCAAACGGACCGTCGGTTACGCGAATTTGTTCTCCGACATCATAAGTAGCGCCGGAAGAAGGACGCTCAGCACTTTCCTCAACCTGTTTGCGAATTTTTTCGACTTCAGCTTCGCTAATCGGTTGCGGCTTGTTGCGACTACCCAAAAATCCGCTGACACGCGGAGTATTTTTAACCACCAGCCATGTTTCGTCGGAGAGTTCCATTTTAACCAAAATATATCCCGGAAAAAACTTATGTGCGACTTCTTTACGCTTTTTACCTTCGGCATCTTTGCGTTCTTTCGGTTCCTGTTCCATTGGCACCCAAACCTCAAGGATGCGATCTTCCATATTTTTAAGCTTAGCCTGTTCCGTCAGCGATTCGGCCACTTTTTTCTCCGAACCGGAATAAACATTTACAACATACCAACGTGCGGTCATTTAATCTCTCCTAACCCAACTGCAAAATTTGATTAACACCCCAGCTCAAAACGATATCCACCGTAAAGAAAAACGCTGTGGCAATTGCAACTATAACAACAACCATTGTACAAGTAGGAATAACTTCCTTTTTGGTCGGCCACGTAACTTTTTTCATTTCCTGTTTGACCTGACGCAAGAACTGTAACGGACTAATACTCATTTATTACCTTTTACTTTGATGTTAACAGACAGCCCGCAACGAACAATATTCGCCGCGAACACAATATTTTGATGATATATAAAAGTTTTTATCCTTGATTGTCAAGAAAATCTTTGTATTTATCGCATATTTTTTGGTACTCGGGTTTTGGGAGGGATATCAAAAATTTGTATACAAAGTACAAAATCCGTGTTAGAATGAATAAAGAAAGAATGTTTGCGAGTTTATCTATGGAAAACGAAGAGGATAATTTACGTTGTCTGGATATTTCCGATTTAAATCACCTTGAGCTTCTCGAGGGAATCGATATTGCTCAGTATAACGGAATCGGGTTTAAGGATATGGAGCAATATCGTCAGTTTGCCGCGCTGTATCCCGACCTCAAGTTTTGCCAAATCCAAATAGGTGATAAAACTTATCCGCGAAAATTATCTCACGATATCTCAGAAGAGATTCCGAACGAAGCCCGAGCCGCTTTGCAACATTTTGAAGCGGAAGATGACGAAGAAATACCGGAAGAAATCATTAATTCCCTTATAGAATACACGGGAGATTCATCTGTTGGCAACCCTTGGTCATTAGATGTAAAAAAAATAATTTCCGAAGACAACGAAAAAGCCCAAAGAGTCATACATGAGGCAGAACATGAGACAAAACACATCAAACGTTCTTTAACCAATTCTTCCCGCACGCGTATACCGCAAAAAGTAAACACCCGATAACCCTCATAAAGTATCAAACAGTGTTTTAACATTCCTTAAGCAATGTTGCCGAGAGGCCGCAAAACAAATACCTCCGAACGCAAAAAATCCCGAATTATGCCACCGCCGGATTTTGATGTTGCAATCGTGTCTGACGGCACGGAAATGCTCAACATACCGTACAAGGCGGTCAAACCCAATAAATAACCTCAGCAGTTTCCGATGTGAACAAATTTCAGATATTTCTGCGCCGTGTCGCGCAAACGATACAGTGTTTCAACCGGTGTCATTTCAATATTACATTTATAGCGCGGAAAATAGCGGCTCAGATGCAGAGGGATTTGCGGCGAAAGCGACGCCAACCACTTTGCTTCAGCCTCCATATCTTCCACACTGTCGTTTTTAGTCGGCACCACCAAAGTTGTTACCTCAACATGACATTTATTATACGATTCCGCAATCGTTTGCTTTACACACTCCAAACTGCCGCCGACATAATCGTAGTAGTCTTGCGTAAAGCCCTTCAAATCAATATTCATCGCATCAATCAGCGGCAACAATTCTCTGAGCGGTTCCGGATTGATATGCCCGTTGCTGACAAGCACGGTTTTGAGCCCGACCTGATGCAACAAAATACAGCAATCGCGTACAAATTCGTAGCTGATAAACGGCTCGTTATATGTAAATGCCACCCCTAAATTACCGGCCGGTTCGTGCGCCAATTTCAACGCTAAATCCGTCAGCTCCGCCGGAGTGATTTTTTGGTGCGGAATGTCGTTTATTCCGGCCATGGAAATCTCATAATTCTGGCAGAAAGGACAACGCAAATTGCAACCGAAACTGCCCAGCGATAAAATCCTGCCGCCGGCAAAAAAGTGATACAACGGCTTTTTTTCAATCGGGTCCAACGCTAAAGAAGTAAATCGGCCGTAATTCAGCGGCACAATTTCACCGTTGCGCGAAATGCGAGCCCGACAAAACCCGATCTGACCTTCCTTCAGCCGACATCGACGCGGACATATAATACATCGTGGCATAACTGATCTTTCCCCTTAAATCGTTCATCATTATTAGATACAATCTTTGCATAAAAGTCAAGTCGCCGTTTTGGCCGCAAAAAAAGAGGCGGATAATTCCACCGCCCCTTTTATTTTTTACAGTATTTATCCTACGATATTACCATTATCTGTAGAAGTAACTCGAGGTCTTCTTACCATCTTTGAGATAGTAGCACTTAGATCCCGGTTCGACTCCATCACAGATATAGTCAACTCGAGTATTACCGGCGAAGTAGGTGCATTTTGCGCCGGCAGTCGGAGACTCACATTGAGAGCACTCACCGTAACCGGTACAATAGTAACGATTCTTATAACCTTCTTGGTAACTTTCAATCGTTTCGTATTCACCCGCATAGCGTACGTTGTTGCCGTTTTCATCGCGAGCTTTCCGGTTAACACCTTTAACGTTGCTACCATATTTCTTCTTAAATCTGGAGCTGTCTGTCATGAACTCCTCACAAGTGCTGTAGATATCGCATTCTGCGCACTTACCATTGAAGCAGTACAGCGGGAAGTCGGAAGATTCGTAGCAGTCGGTATCTTCGCAGCATTCCGAACCGAACCAACCGTCACCTCTCGTGCATGGTGCTTCTTTCTTCTCGCAGGTGCAAGTTTCCGCATTCAGTTCTTCATCTTCAGCGGTGCAGCTCAAGTTGCATTTGCACTCACAGTCTTTGCGGTCTAATTCCCAGTTGCCGGTGCAGCTCAAGTCACATGGCTTCTCTATCTTCATGCAGGTGCATGTATCTGCATTCAAGGCTTCATCTTCGCCTGTGCACTCTAACTGACAGGTACATTTGCACATAGCGCCATCCCAAGAGAAGTTACCCTCACAAGTTGTATCCATCGGGCTCCATTGCCAGCAAACTTTGTCAGCACTTCTGTAACCGGAGTCAACGTTTTTACCGCAACCTACCAACTTTTCAGTATACGTGCCTTCCGGACACTGTCTGATGTTGCAGTTATACTTCGGCGTATCGCCTTCATATTCTACGTCCGGACTCTCATAACCGCAACCTTTTGCGTTCCAGTCATTACAACGCGGTTGTGCTTCACACTTAAAGTCTCTGCCGTTACCGGTACAAGTATTAGGCGTGCACTTACCGCAGACTTTCGAACCGCATAACCCGTCAGAGGTGAAGGTCCAACCTTCCGGATGATTTTCTTTGGTACAAGCGTTTACATCCGGGAATTCGGTGCTGTAACCCGTAGGGCACGGCTTCTCCATGTAGCAGTTGCTGCCGAGATCGGTTTCTTCGGTCAAATAACCTTCTGCCGGAGCAGGAGTTTCGCCCTTAAAATAACCGGCAGTCGGGCAGTTATCGTCTATGCAATAGTAGCAAGCCTGACCGGCAATCGACTTATGACCGCTGTCAACCGGAACAAATCCGTCCTTTTCGCATTGCGGATGCAATGTAATCGGATAGCACTGAGGTCTCGGACCTTTGCCATAGCTGGCAAATCCGGCTCTGGAGCAACCGGCTTCGACATCATTCGGATTCACACAGGTATCCGGATCAATGATAATCGTAAAGTCAATGATATGCTTTGTAACCGTATCAGCCTGTCTTTGCGTAATCGTGAACGCATGAGTAATTTCCTCTTCCGTCAGATTAAGCGGGCAACTTACGGTTAAAGTAGCACCGTTAGCCGACTTCACAATATCACAGTTACCGGCAGAAGTCGGAGCTTCATATTCCCAATCTTCCGTTTCAATACCGATACGTTTAGAAATAACGTTAACAACTTTGGTGCCGCCGGCTGCGGTATAATGCAGCAACTTCTCGGCACGAGTGTTTCCGTGCTCGCCTACTACGACTTCACCGATATTCTCAACTTCGTTACCTTTAGCATCAAATTCATACTCATAGTTGCGGCACTCACAACGCGCACCCTCACCATATTCTTCACGCAACACATATTGATCCGTCGGGCAGATTAACGGCTTCGGCTTATAGCATTTTTCACCGTTATCACTGTCTCTTTCGGTTTCTTCATATGTATAGCAACCGGTAGCACTCATTTCTTCAGCTTCGGCAGTCGGAATATATCCGTCCATCTTATTGCATATATAGCATATTGTATCACCGACCGTAGTGTATTCATGACAGGTATAGCATGAAGCATCAAAATCATTAACATCTTCTACGGTGTTTTCAGGACATGCCAATTTTTCGCATTTACCGCAACCGAGTCTGCTTTCAGGGGCTTTAACCCATTTTTGACCATCAGGGCAGTTAGCGTCTTTTTCTTTAACCAACGTTCCTGTTTCATCTTCCTCCGAACAAGGTCTCGGATTACATTTCCACCACAAAGAGTTACCCTGAGTACAGGATTCGCAATTATATAAATCGTCCGAATAATAAGCTTTCTTTTCTTTATCCGTAATCATATAACCGCGCTGTTGACAGGTACTCACGGTACAATACCATAAAGAACAGCCGGCCACATTTACTTGTGAACAGCTCTTGTTTTCATCGGATTGGTCTTCCCAGAAGTAATCACCGCTATCTACATACTCCTGACAGCTCGTCTCCTCGGATTGTCTGGTCATTGCCCCCTGTTCACAGTCACCGGTAGGCAGAAAACAGATTTCCGCACGAGAAGGAGTTGCTGTCATCATACACAGAAAAGCGCATAATCCCAACCCTTTCCAAATATTTTTCATCGTTTACCTCCTTAAAAAATAGTTTGATACATTATAATAATAGCATAGCTTTTTTATTTTGTGTGTTACATTTTTGTTACATTTTTAAAATTTTAACATCATATATTCTTTCCGGATTCGTCAGATTTGTCCAAAAATGCCGAAATATAAGGGCTGAATCGACAAATTATGTTGTTGCAAAAACGCCTGATTACCGAATTTTCAAATTATATTTTTGTAACAATTTATCATCCGCATAGATTTTTTTGCCGATATCCGCCGCCGCAAGCCCGGCCAGACTCTCCAACGGATTGCGATCCACTAAAACATCTTCGCTAACTTTTTCCGGGAATTTAGTGATTTTTTGCAAATTATTGAGGGATAAATCGAGTGTCCCGCCGATTTTTTGAGATATTCCTTCCGTATTTTCAAGTTGGCAACAACTGGCATCAAAATCTCCGTAGACTTCCTTAGGTGCGCCTTTCAAGGTTTTCAGCGCATTATGCGAACATTTGAAACCGGCCATACAAACACATTTCGACAAGTCCGGAAGCGCCTCCAAATCCTGATAAGACAAATCCACCACACTTAAAAATTTAAACCCGTCCGGTATATCATATAAGTTATATTTCACACCCTGCTGCACATAAGGTAAATACTTATCCATTGCAATATCCTTTATTATTAGCGGAATCACTCCGATACCACACATTAGATTCGTTGTCCGAAATTATAGCAAAAAAAATCAAACTTTATCAAGATCAAAATTGCAACTCTTATCTGCCTGATTTTTTTGACATATCAAAAACATACTTGCGCAATCTGATTCCGTCAACCGTATCAACCGAAGCCAATTTGCCGCCGTTTTTTTCGGAAGAGCGCCATGCCGGCACATTATCATCATGGTTAAAAATCAAAACAGAATCTATGCCCATTTCTTTTGCTTTTTTTAAGGTTTCCCGTTTGAGTATATCGCCATATCCTTTGCCGCGATATTGCGGCAGAACCTGCGTCCCGATGTGACCGCCGTCTTTTTCCAACTTCGGATTTAAATGGTGACGCAAATTACTGTACCCGACCGGCACGCCGTCAACATACAAAATATAGGTAGTACATGGCACATACCCTTCCGGCAGATCCTTTCCGCCGGCATAATCGATATGTTTTTTTACCCACTCCGAAAACTCTGCCGGTGATAATCCGTTGGCACTGTTATGTTTTCCGTTTTCCAGCGCCGGCATCTGCTGGAAAAATTCGTATAATTTTTCCGCATCGGATAATTCCAAAGGTCTGAGCTGTATTTGCATATATACTACCTCTCCTTATTGCAAAAAGAATTTTTGAATAGATTTATTTTCTGCCGCCGCGTTCTTCCAATTGCTTCAGATTCGCCATAAATTGCGCGTCGCGTTTGTCGTCAATAATAGCCTTAGCTTTTTTTAACATATCAAAAGACGTCTTAAAATTCGGAGCCTTTTTTTCATAAACCAAAAATGCCAAATCCTGAGGAACAATAACCTCATCATTAGCTTTTACTTTAGTCAGCTTGCCGTTTTCAAACAAATACCTTGTTCCGTCCAAGCGGCCGTCTTTTTTGGTACCGACAAGGGTTTTAGCCGTTTCATCAAGCGCTTCATCGGAGTTGTGGTGACGGTTGCGAATATATAAACCGCTCTCGTTTCCGGCAACATCTATTTCCGAAAGCTCAATTTCTCCCATGCTGTCGATAATTGAACCGTGATTTTCATACCATGAACTCTTATAACGGAATTTTTTTGCACCTAAACTGATTATCTCATCCTTCAATATCTCTATCATTTTACAGCTCCTTATAATATTTTTTATTTCAATGTCCGCATCGTAACACAAATTCCGGCTTTTGTCAATATTTTAATCTTTATACATTTTCTGCCCCGCTTTATAAAAGTACGCTGTTTGCAAACTAAATGGTTTATAACTTTTTTTATCTGTGGCAAATTTTGTGAACAACCGTTAGTCTGAAACCAGTTATCCGCTACAAAATTTGCAACAAATTATGGGGGAAAAACAATGGAACCGATAAAGGCCGATTTACCGAAAAGAATCATTTATGAGCTGTTGTCACAATGCAATTACCGCTGCGTGCATTGCTTTGTCGAACATGAAAATCGCATGCCTTTGAAGGAAGACATTATCAAGATTATGTCAAAAGCCGTTAATGAAGGTGTTTCCGGAATTGTTTGGACCGGCGGAGAACCTTTTTTGCGCAAAGATATTTTTGAAATTATGGAGGCATTGCCGACAAAAGAGACCTTTCATGTTATCAACACCAACGGTTCGCTCTTAAATGAGGATAAATTAAAACTCACGGCTCGTTATTTTTCATTGATGCGCTTGTCCTTAATCGGTGATAAAACCAACTATCCGATAAATTCCGGCGTTGCTAACTCCATGGGCTATGAGCGGGCGCTGAGCGTGATAAAAAGTGTTATCGACCACAATATTCCGCTTCAGGTTAATCTTCCGGCCATTACCGAAAACGGAGCGGATTTGGAAAGTATTATTAAAGATTTGGATGCCAAGTTCGGCAAAAATCTGCACGAAGTGGTTATTTTACCGATTATTAAAGTCGGAGCCAACAAAGGCAATACGGCACGATTTCCCGACCTCGAACTGTTGCAGTCAATTCATTCGGATTTGCAGGAAAAGGTCCGTTTCCCTCTCCGTTTGTTAACGTGGAAGCCGGGGAAACTGATGCTCATAAAATCCGATAATTTGGCCTATGCGCATCCGGTTAATGACGGCTCGCTGTTTATGGGCGACCCGCTTAAAGAAGATATTTCAACCATTTGGAAGCGCTTTCCGGAAGAATTCAGAAACGCACATAATCTGCTGACACGCAACACCGTTAAATAAGAGATGAATACCGTTTCATCGTAAAACTCACATCGGTTTGAAACGGAAAATTTCGGGTAAGCATTTCCATGTCTTCCGGTGCCATTTGCATATTTTGAATATCAAGCATTTCTTGCAAATGCTCTTTGTCGGTAGTCTTAAAGATTGCATGGATATTTTCCTGTTGCACAAGCCATAAAAGCGCAATCTGCGCCGGACTCAACCCGTATTTTTGCGCCATTTCATCAAGCAACGGATACACACCCCGATTTAACAGGCCGCGAATATTGAGAGGGATAACATCTGGTTGCAGCGGACGATAAGCCACAAAATTTATTCTTTCTTTTTTGCAAAATTCCAACAATCCGCTTGTTTGCGGCTCTCTGGCAATCAAATTATACTGACATTGAACGGCAAACACTGGACAACACAAATATTTTTGATACTCTTTGATGGTATTAATCGAGCAATTCGACAGACCGATATTCAGAATCAATTTTTCCCGATACAGCTTATTCAAAGCCCGTGCGGTTTCTCCAATCGAAATATTCAAACTCGGCTTATGCACATAAAACAAGTCCAAATATTCGGTATTGAGCCGTTTCAGACTGTTCTCGCATGAAGTCAAGACCTCAGAATAATTTAACAAAGTATCTCTGACTTTTGAGGCAATAAACAGCTCCTTGCGCGAAAAATTGCCGATAGCCTCTCCGACCACCCGTTCCGCATTTCCGTCGGCATACGCTTCTGCCGTATCAATATGACGAATTCCCGCCTTTATCGCATAAGCAAAAAACTCGCACTCTTTTTGATAATCCGCCTCCGAATTACCTATTCCCCAGGTTCCTAATCCGATTTTATCCATCAATTTTTATTTATCCATATTTTTATTGAGTATCTTTGACTTTAAGATATTCAGCATTTTATTAAAACGATTTTTCGACCTGTTTTGAGATTTTTTATCGTCTTTTACCATCACTGATACAAAATCTCTCAGGGTTATTCTTTTGCGGATATCCGAAAGTTTTTTATTTACCGTACCGGTATCATAATTGAAATTCGGGACAGCCTTCAGAAAGGCCTCCTCATTGCCGAATTTAATGTAATCATCGGCGGCACGAACAAAGTCAACCGTATTTTTGACGGCCTCACGCTCCAAATCCTTAATTGATTTATTGATTACTTCGCCGGTTTCCGGATGTACAAACGAACCGGCCGTCAGGCGCTGCGGAATGGTTCCGTCAAAATCATAAAAACCCGAAGTATATAATTTCAGCTCTCCGTGGAATATCTTGTCAAGTTTGCGCAATATTCCGCCTATCGTCTGATTGTGCGTTATCTTATCGACCATAAGCTGAATCGTCATACCGGCATGAAATTGCGCCTGCAATTCAAAATTATCTCCCCACGTATGCTTTTTGGCTTTTAAGGCATCTTGATAGCAATCGGTGAAAAAATCGTCAAGTCGGGCGCGCATGGCCAAATTTGCCACTATTTTGCGAAACGGCCTGAAGTTATCAAAAGACTTCTTTTTTTCTCTCATCAGATGCAAATCCAACCATGTTTCCGCGTAGCGATGACATGCCTTAGAAAGGTCGGCATAATCCTCGGAACGGTTGTTTTCTTTCAGCTGCGAACCGGAAATACTGTAAATCAGCGGATGAAAGGCAATATCTGTGGCCATATGCGACAAATAACCGTAAATGAAAGCTCTTTGTTCGGACTGTTGCTCCGGATCCTCTTCTTCCTTTAACTGATCCATCATTTCCACGATAATTGCTCTGGTATCATCACCCAACCCGCCGTGCAATCTAGTTGAAAGCAACGGCGATGAAGTATAAAGAAAGGAATCATCGGCCACACAGCCCATATGATAGGCATTTAAATTATTAAAAATATCCTTACTGTTAATCTCTTTTGCCGCTTCATCGGCGATAATAACATGTGTAATATTTCTTGGCATTTCATACTTCTCTAAAAGAAAATAATCCGATTAAACCGTCTTTTATCGCAAGCTTTTTACAACCGCTTTGCAACGTTGCATCATGAAATCTCGCAGAAGGTCTGCTTTTGAAAAACACGACTTCTTATTTATGGTACAATCCTTTCTGCAATACATTCATTTTACGGTTATATTCTAATCCGAATCTACACTTTTGTCAATTTGTTTTTAAGATCTCCGTAGCGCTTAACCGCCCGATTGAACTAAATGCTCAATTAAAAAGGAACAGCTGCCGCATGGCATGCTGTCCCTGTATTTTCCGGCGCAATACCGAACCTTAACTCACCCTGCGGGCATTTCTTGTTTCATCTTGAGCCTTTTGATTGTTCTCCAAAACTTTCGGAATA
This sequence comes from Alphaproteobacteria bacterium, assembly GCA_045111335.1. GTDB lineage: Bacteria > Pseudomonadota > Alphaproteobacteria > RF32 > CAG-239 > RUG410. Next base: position 24,901 of record JBGUGE010000077.1, read on the forward strand.
CACTCAAAAATTTCATTAATGGGATTGTGATACATTTTCTCATACGATGCGGTATGAATATTAGGGAAATACCCGAAATCTATATAACACAACATTTTGCGCATCATCTGATTCGGTGAGCAAACCAAATGCAACTCCTTAAAATTATGTTTTTCGAATAATTTACAAGAAACATAACATTCATCTGTTGAATTATAAACCCCCTTTTCGCCCATAATTTCAAAATTTGCATCATCGGCAAAGATATGTTCCGCCGGTACTCCCTTGCTGACCAAATAATTTTTACCGGCCTCAGAAAGCGAAACCAAATCGGCCTTGCCGTTTTCCTGATGCTTTGATCCCAGAATATAGAAGCAGACCTTTTCGTAATCTTTATACTCATTATACAACTTTATTCCCAAATCCAATCTGGTCTGAAATTCCTCGGCAGGATACATTCCGTCTTTCAGCGGGTGCTGAGCCGCAATTTCAATTAAAATCCCTTTACCTGACGACTTTGCCTGTTCCATTTTAGCCAATGCTTTCGTATACTTATCCAACCACATTAAATGCAATGGAGTACGTTGCTTTTGGTCATTCATAATTTAAGCTCCTTTCGTATTCTTTGCTCTGTTTTTGACTTAATCAGAAGTTGTATCTTAAATCCAGTCCTGCTTGGGTATGGGTGGTGCCGTCGACAAAGGTTGCAAAATTACCCTCTAACGTAATATCACCCATGCTGTAATCAAAGCCGGTACGAACAACTGCGCGGTTATCTTTGCGCCGTTCGTCACGAATCTTGAACGAACCGCTCATATTATGCATACCCAGCTCCGTTGTGTACGGGTCGGCAAATTCGTGATACATCGCCACACCGGCATTAAATTTAAGCGTGCTGTCTTTTGTCGGTTTCATTTCACGATTTGCATACAATCCGATACCGCTTTCCACCGAATAGTTGTTCTGCGATTTGATATTCAAACTGTATTCTTGTGCATCTTCACTGCCTTTGAGATGATAACCGAGCATATTGAATTCAACCGCCGGTGCAATACTCCATTTACCTGCCGCAATCGGATAACGCGCCTCATTCATCAAACCGAACATACGTTTTTCCATCGTTCCTTTATAAGTACGATTTTCAAAGCCGTCGCGGTCATAATGGCCGTAAGCATATCCGAAGCGCGGTGCGCTGATAAGCTTAAAGCCGTACGCATTATACCCGAACGGAGCCGACATTTGGAAGCTCTCGTCTTTACGCTGGTTATTATTTTTGCGGTCACTGCTGTAAACATTTGCAAATGCCATACTCAAGCCGAAAGATTTTTTACCGATACGATGATTATACAGCGCATATTTGCCATCTGCACCGTTTTCGCTATCAAAGTAGAACGGCGCAATGGTGCCGGAAGTTGTTAAATAATCCTGCTTATCGTTAAACAGTTTATTATTCACATCCATATTCAGCTCGCGCATCATCGTCATATCTTCAAAGTTGAAGCGATTGAACACTTCACTGCCGGTAATACTGTCAAGCGTACTGTTCAATGCCGCAATCGTTTCTTTGCCTTTGAGCATACCGAACAGCGCCTCATTGTTCTCGGCCGCATAGTTTTGCTTTAAGAAATCAGCCACCGACTGATTTGCCACCACATCGTTAAACGACTTCATTGTCATCACGGCATCTCTGTCGTTTTCGAGCGTTGCATCAAACAATGCCGATTGCGAGATCAGCTTCAGGCCGGAAACATCTTCAGCCTCAATCATATCGGCAACCGTATAAGTCGTATCAAATCCGTTTTCAATGATGCTGTTATTCATCGCCAAATCACCGGAAATTGCGCCTTCCACAATAAATTGCGACGTATCGGAAGCCACGACCGTACCGCCAAAGTCATTCAAATTCAGCGATGCAGCCTTGCGTTGCGGAACATACGATGCCCCCAAAGCAGCAGTATCGGCAGGTTGCGAAGCGTATTCCGCATTTTCTGCCGGAGCCACCGCTTCATCAACCGATTGCGATTCCAAAGAACTCGCCGTAGCGTGCAACACACCGTTTTGGAACAGTATTCCTCCGTTTAACATGATAGCATGATTCATACTGTTACAATCCTCTCCCGTGCAAGAAGTGCCATCAATCGATATCTCGCCGGTATTGGTAACATTACCGCCTTCACTGTAAATACCGTAAGACTCCGAAGCATCGCGGATTGATATAATACCGCTGTTGGTAATACTCGAATCTGCCGAGCCGTAAATACCGATTGCTATATCGCTTTCTGACAAATTTGCCGTATAAGTATCATTGTTCAGAGTATAACTGTTGCGGTTAATCTGAATCCAGCCGGAATTTTCAACCGTGGCCGTACCATCCGCCATAATACCGACGGCAATGCCGTTGCCGTGGTTATGTATAATAATCTGACCGGAATTTTCGATAATACCGTCTTTGGCATACATGCCCGCGGCTAAACCGTTACCGGCATTTACAATCCTTATCAATGAACTTTGTTTTGAACTTTGGCCGTAGTTATAAACATTTTTCCCGTGGATACCGTAACTTTCGTTATTTCCCTTATTGATTATTATGATTCTTCCCGATGCGGAAGCCGAAGAAGTTGAAGATATCTGCGCATTATATATATCCTTCAAACCATACATACCATAAACTCTTCCTGTGCCGTTATTTATTATGGTAATTTTTCCGGATACCGTGGTATTTTGATATCCTGACGTATATGCATTATATATACTCGAATAAGAATATCCGCCATATATTCCGTAAACATCACCGACACTGTTGTTGGTTATTTCAATATCGGCAGTGGCATTACTCTTTGAATCCACTCTGGCATTAAATCTGCCATACATGCCATAAGCGTCACCCCTACCGTTATTGACTATGGAAATTTTAGCGTTGATATCTACCGAACCGAAGGTTGCATTTGCATTATACGCAACATTACGATTGTTATATAAACCGTATATGTCAACATCTTCGTTATTTTCAACGGTTATAGTGCCATTGTTGGTGCTATCGTTTACCACAACTCGCTGACAAACTCCGTCTACCTTAGAATACCCGCCGAGGCAAACGCATTCATTACCGACTTGCGTAGCATGTGCATCGCAATGCAAATCCGCATAGCATTGATGATTATATAACACATACCCGTAATCGCAGACACATTCGTTTTCAACCTGATGACCGTGATTACAATTTAAATCAACATAGCACAAGCCGTCAGCTTGCAGCATATATCCGCTGGCACAGCTTTCAAAATCGGCATTCTTTACCATCTTGCCGTCTTGGAACAATGTACCGCGATTAAGCACAACAGCGTTGGCCGCATCACTGTTACCGTCAATGGTGATTGTACCGGTGTTGGTAACGCTTTCTCCCTCACTCCAGATACCATAAGCATCGCCGGCACCGTTTATCGTAATCGTACCGCTATTGCTGATTTTTGAACCGCTTGCACCGTAAATACCGATTGCCTTGCCACCGGTTAACGTATCGGCAGAATATACTTCATCATCGGCAACATCTTCCGTTCCTTTATTATCGGTATAACTTGCACGATCAATTGTAATTGTACCGGAGTTTGTTGCTGTGGTCGTGCCATCTGCCAAAATACCTACTGCCGTGCCGTCCTTAAGATTGTGAATTTTTATTTCACCGGAGTTAGTAACAGTACCATCTTTGGCATACATACCGACCGCCAAGCCGTTACCGATATTTGCCATTTCTATGGTAGATTTCTTATACGAGCCACTATTCTGATTGTATACAGATTTACCAAACATTCCGTAAGCGTTGCCGGTTTCTTTGTTGCCGTCTCCTTTATTAATTACACTGATTTGGCCATTTGAACTGCCGGAAGTTGCATAGTTATAAGCATTATATAATATGCCTGTACCATACATACCATAAGCATCTCCACCGCCGGAGTTAGTCACATTAATCGTGCCGATTGCATTGCCTTTAGATGCACGATACGAGTTATACATATTATCACTGCCACCATACATCCCGTAAGCATTACCGGCTACTCTATTAATTACATTGATTTGACCTTTTGAACCGCCGTAATTTCCAGAATTGTAAGCATTATATAGTTTGCTACTACCATACATACCATAAGCATTGCCGGTGCCGGCGTTAGTTACATTAATCGTGCCGGTTATATTGCCGGAACCTGAACCATAACCATGAGCATTATATATATAATAGTATTCAGTAATATACATACCATAAGCATCTCCACCGCCGGCGTTAGTTACATTAATCGTGCCGGTTGTATTGCCGGAACCTGAACCATAACCATACGCATTATATATATAGTTTTCAGCACCATACATACCATAAGCATTGCCGATGCCGTCGTTAGTCACATTAATCGTGCCGGTTGTATTGCCGGAACCTGAACCATAAGCATTATATATGTCGACCATAAAGCCATACATACCGTAAACATTACCATCATAGTTATCAACTGTTATTGTACCATTGTTAATATCACTGCTCCGTCCAACTCGCTGACAAATTCCGTCTATCATTTGATATCCGCTGTTGCAAACACATGCATTTTCAACCTGTGTCATATTGGAACCGCAATGCAAATCAACATAACATTGGTTATCATATAACAAATATCCCTCATCGCAGATACATTCGTCTTTAACTTGTCGCGCACCTGCGCCGCAATGCAAATCAACATAGCACAAGCCGTCAGCTTGCATCATATATCCTTCGGCACAGCTTTCAAAATCAGCATTCTTTACCAATTTACCACTTTGGAATAATGTGCCGCGATTAAGCACAACAGCGTTGGCCGCATCACTGTTGCCGTCTATTTTGATTGTACCGGTGTTGGTAACATTACTGCCTTCACTCCAAATACCGTAGGCCTTGTCGGCGCCGTTAATAATAATCGTACCGCTGTTGGTGATATTTGAATTATATGCTCCGTAAATACCGATTGCCTTACCGCCGGTTGCGGTTGCTGCCTGATATTCCTCCCCGTTGCTGTCGGTATAACTTGCACGGTCAATCGTGATGGTGCCGGAGTTAATAACTCTTGTTGATGTATTACCGTAAATACCGACCGCAACGCCGTCTTTAAGATTGTGGATTTTTATCTCGCCGGAGTTAGTAGCTTGTCCGTGCAGGCTATAAATGCCGAACACCAAACCATTATCGATATTTGCTATTTCTATAGCTGATGTTTGATGTTCTCTGCTCAGGTTATATGTGTTCACGCCATACATACCGTAGGCATTTCCCTCGCCTTTATTGATTATATTAATCTTGCCGATTGCGTTGCCTGTAACCGATGATGACGAAGTATATGTATTATACACCGTGCTACTGCTGCTATACATACCATAGGCATCTCCGATGCCGGTATTGCTTATATTAATTTCGCCGGTTGCTGTGCCGGAAGATGATATTGAGGCATTGTTATCGCTTTCGTACATACCATATACTCTGCCGTTTCCTTCGTTAGTGATATTAATCTTGCCGGTGGAAGTACCGGTAGATGTTGCAAAAGCATTGTTATCAAGATTATACACGCCGTAAACATCTCCGTTACCCTTATTGGTGATGTTGATTACCCCGCTTGCGGAACCTAAGCCGACTTTTGCATTATTGTTTCCCCCGTGTATACCGTAAACATTCCCGTTTCCGTTATTTACAATATCTATCAGACCTTCGGCTACACTATTTTTGCTATCGCTATAAGCATTGTTCCATCCATATCCGTTCAGACCATAAACATATCCTTTTCCCTCGTTTATAATACTAATTGTTCCTTTGGCGGTTTTATTATATACGTCAACTTTCGCATTGCCGCCGTTTCCGGCCATACCGTAAACCGCACCGTCACCGGTATTGGTTATGCTTATATTACCTTCGGCAACTGCACTTCCGGCATTATGGGCATTATATATTTTTTCGCCATACATACCATAAACATCTCCCGTGCCGGCATATTCAATAGCTATATTACCGTTATTTATATTATCTGTACTGCTACCAATACTTACAAATCCCGCTCGCTGACACTTGCCCTCTATATTATAATATCCTTCATTGCAAACGCATTCATCTTGAATCTGTGTCATATTGGCGCCGCAGTGCAAATCAAAATAGCACTTACCGTCAGCTTGCATCATATACCCGCTGGCGCAGCTTTCAAAATCGGCATTCTTCACCATCTTGCCGTCTTGGAATAATGTACCGCGATTGAGTACAACAGCGTTGGCCGAATCACTGTTGCCGTCAATGATAATTGTGCCGTTGTTGGTAACATTACTGCCTTCACTCCAAATACCGTAGGCCTTGTCGGCACCGTTAATAATAATCGTACCGCTGTTGGTGATATTTGAATTATATGCTCCGTAAATACCGATTGCCTTACCGCCGGTTGCCGTTTTGGCCGAATACGTAACCTCCTCTGACACATCATCCGTTATTATCTTGTCAACATACGACTCGCGATCAATCGTAATCTTGCCGGAGTTATTCACGCTCGCACCGCTATCCGCCATAATACCGACCGCTGTTCCGTTACCGAGATTATGAATTTTTATGTCGCTGCCCGTATCATTATGGTAAGGTGTTTCAACATTTATATTGTTGGCATATATACCAACCGTCAGACCGTTACCGGTATTAACTATTTCAATTTCAGATCTGCTGATAATATCTCCGGCCGGTCCGACAAGATATTTGCCGTAAACATCGCCCGCAGCGGTATTGATTATATGCGGCACAGTGCCGTTTGCAAAACTGTAATTGTCAGCCGTTAATAAATAACCGAAGACCGAACCTTTCTGATTATTTATTATAACACCGTCGGAATCTGC
>JBGUGE010000078.1:0-5086 GCA_045111335.1 Alphaproteobacteria bacterium
TTAAAAACATAACATTCGAACTCGCTTAAGTGCTTGATTTAAAAAGAAAAAACAGCCATTTTGCAGGCTGTTGTTTGTATTGGTGATCCCAACGGGACTCGAACCCATATTGCCACCGTGAAAGGGTGATGTCCTAACCATTAGACGATGGGACCATTGCTATGAACATACGCATATATACCGACATTTTTTGCAAACGTCAAGAACTTTTTTATCACAAAATAACTTTTTTTATCTTTTAATTTAATTTTTTTACCAAATCCGACAGCGGAACAACCTTAATCCCGCGCTTTTCCGTATCTTTAAGCCAGTCTTTTAAGGCCTGCAGAGTCTGCGGATACGGATGCCCTATTGCTATGGCATAACCCTGTCGCCTCGCTGTTCTCTCGGTTTCTTTGAACTGCCCCATGATATAGTCATACCGCCGTTCGTTATCCAAAAACACATCACGAGCCACATACGGAACTCCGTATTCTTTAGCCGCCGCCCGCCCGATCGAACGTGCCGTGGTTTTAGAATCCAAGAAGAACATACCGCGTTTTTGCAAAATTTCCATCACCGCGCCCATCGCCTCGCGATTTTCCGTAAACGCACTCCCCATATGATTGTTAACACCGCCCATTCCGGTACCTTCAAACCGCTCAATCATCGTGGTCAATTTTTCCTGAATTTCGGCTTTAGGCATTTTCGGTGACAACGTAACCGGAGCCAAATCCGCCGGCACCCGCGGCATCATCGGCACGTGCAACATAACTTCCAAACCAGCGTTTTTAAGCTTTGTTACCTGATGTTTATTAGACGCCCCGTACGGCAAAAACGATACCGTTATCGGATAACCGATTTCGGCAATTTGATTGGTAAACGGCACACTCAAGCCGATATCATCAATCACCACCGCCACCAAAACAGCATTATCTTCAGCCGCCGGTTCCGTAGTTTTCTCGGCAGCGACCACGGCTTTTTCTTCAACAACTACCTCTTTTTCAACCGGATTTTCATGCGGAACTTCCGCCAACGCTTCCTCCGGCATTTCTATTTTTTCGCCCAAAACATCTTCCATTGTATCTGCTGCTTCCGGCTCGTCTGCCACCGTTATTGTTTCTACAACCGACTCCGGTGCAACAACTTCCGGCTCCTCCGCTTCGACAGCCGGTTCAGGCTCCTCTGTCTGCTCTGCTTCAACCTCTTCCTCTACCGCAACTTCAGATTCATCCGTAGCGATTTCCTCCGCAGTTTTTTCAACTTCATCGGCACAGGTTGTTCCGCCGCACATACCGTCATAACAGGCAATACACTGCCGACCTAATTTATAAACACCGTCGGCACAAATACCGCGCACGCCGTCAACTTCGCACAAATTTTCGCCCAAATAGGCACCGCGAACCGCCACCGGTTCGGAATCCAACACCTGCTTAAACGCGTCCAATTTGCGTGCCCGTTCGGCTTTTTCTTCCGCTGCTTGCTGTTGAGCCAACGTCAGGCGGTTAAAAATCTGCGCCAAATGCACACCAAAGCCGTTGTCCAACTCATCTGCCAAATCATTAAGCTCGGCATCGTTTTTTGCCACAAAGTCCGTTTCAAAAACCAGCGGTGCGATTTTCACCTTATGCTCCGGCAAATCATACTCCCGCATATCCAAAGCAAACACCTCCGGATCCGGATTTTTTGATTTCATCATCAACGCAACCGCTTCAAGCAAAATGATTACAGCTAAAAGAGCAATGAGGACAATGCTTTTTTTCATGATATATCTCCGCTTAGTCCTTTTTGCGCAGTGTCGGGAAGGCAATTACATCGCGAATGGTATCGGCACCGGACAGCAACATGGAGAATCTGTCGATTCCCATTCCCATACCTCCGGAAGGCGGAAAACCGTTTTCCAATGCACAGATAAAGTCCTCATCCAACATTTGTGCCTCATCATCACCCTTGCCTCTGGCGGCAACTTCGGCCTCAAAGCGCTCCCGTTGTTCAAGCGGATTGGATAATTCCGAATAGGCGCAGCCGACCTCTATTGCTCCGATATAAGCATCAAAGTGTTCTACCAAACGCGGATTACTGCGATGGGTTTTGGCCAGCGGTGAAATATCTCGCGGCATATCCATTACAAAAGTCGGCTCAATCAGTGATTCTTCCACCCGCTCATCAAAAACTTCCTGTACCACTTTGCCCCAACAGGTGCACGCCCCGGCATCAACTCCGATTGATTTTGCCATAGCCTGTGCTTCTTCCAAAGTTTCGGCCTGCAACAAATCAATACCGGTCTTTTCTTTGATTAAATCCACAATAGAAACGCGGCGGAACGGCTTGGAAACATCGATTTCCTTATCACCGAACGGCAATGTGGTTTTACCCAAAACCTCTTTGGTTATGTAGCGAATTAAATCCTCAATCAGATTTGCCATATCATTATAATCGGCATACGCCATATAAGCCTCCAAACCCGTAAATTCAGGATTGTGTTTTTTATCAATGCCCTCATTACGGAAGTTACGACCGATTTCAAACACGCGATCAAAACCGCCGACTACCAGCTTTTTCAAATAAAGCTCCGGAGCAATTCGCAAATACATATCCGTATCCAAGGCATTGTAGTGCGTAATAAACGGTTTGGCATTGGCACCGCCCATAATCGGGTGCAACATCGGGGTTTCCACTTCCAAAAAGTCATGATTTTCAAAATAGCGGCGCACTGCCGATGTAACCTGACAGCGTTTTTTATATATTTCCTTGCTGTCCTCATTCATAATAAAATCAACATAGCGCTGACGATAGCGCGCATCAACATCGGTTAAACCGTGAAACTTCTCCGGCAGCGGTTGCAGCGACTTGGAAATAATATCAAACTTTTCGGCCGCAACCGTCAATTCGCCGCGCGGAGTACGGCGCACAAAACCGCTAACCCCGACGATATCTCCGACATCAACACACTTTAAGCGTTCCATATCGGCTTCCGGCAAAATTTTTTTATAGCAAAACGCCTGAATTTTACCGCTTTTATCTTTAATATCCACAAACATACCGCTGTTGCGTACCGCCATGGCCCGTCCGGCAATGGTCACTCTGTCTTCGGTATCTACACCGGCTTCCAAATCTTTATATTTTTCGTGCAACTCGGCCGCATACGCATTCGGCACAAAGCGATACGGATACGGGTTATATCCCTGCTCCTGCAACGTTCTTAACTTTGCCAATCTTGATTCTCTATGGATATTTGTTTCGTTTGCCATTGTTCTTTCCTAAAATAAATGTTTTCAAAATTGCTATGACTATAAACCGCGCAATTTATTTTTTCAACAAAAAAGAGTCAAAATACAAAAACACCTTGCCCGCCGCAATTACCCGAAAAAAAGGTTGCGATACTTGAAATATCGCAACCTTTTTTTGAAAAACCTTATCGGTTTAACAAACCTTCGGGCCGCCTTTTTTCTGGCTGTTAAAGGCCGTAGTATTTATTTTATCGCGGCGAGCTATTCTTCGATCCAGAGCTTTCTGAGCCTCATCTTCGGCACGCTTCCAAATACTGTCTTGCTTAGCGATGATTTTTTCGTGCAATTTTAATGCGGTTTCCAGCGAACTTCTTACCGTTTTCAATTCCTCAACCGATTGGAGATGGTCATCTTTGCACGGAATCTCGAAAACCTTTTCACAAACCGTTATTTTCATCCCCACATTGGTTCCCGGAACGGCCTCAAACTCTTTTTCTTCACCTCCCGCATAAAACGCGTACTCAACATTATCGTTAAATACCGGTGTTTTGGATGTTTTGCCGTTTTTGCTTTTCTTTTCAACCTGCCATTGTCCCGGTTTTACCTGATTAAGTTTGTAAGACGCACCTTCCTCATTAAAAAATTCCACCGGTAATTTAGAGTCATATACCGAAACCGAGCGATTGATTCTGAAAATAGGCTTATTTTCAGGCGTGCGGATAACGTACAGCCAATCATACCCCGCATATTCGGTTTCCGAGGATTCGATAAAGTACGGATCTTTTTCCAAACAATCCCGATATTGTTCCGGTATTTTGCTTCTATCCAAAGTCGGATAATAAACGGCATAATTTTTAGCAATCTCCAAACGTTTACTATCCTGCTCATTAAACATATCTTTGACTAATTGCAAGGTTTTATCTTTGATTTCTTTTTGGTGTATTTCTCCGTATTGGCCTATATCAACGTTTGACCAAAACCCGCCGTACGAATAATGATATTTGCCGTCTAAATCATCGGCAATCGAAGACATATTCCAGTGTGACCCGCGACTGGATATATATGCGTCTTTATACGTTTCGGCATCGCACAGCACTTTCCTCAAATGTTCTCGGGCTTCATCCGAAACGGAAAGCTGATAAGAATTAGTCAGCATATTTTCTATTTTCTGCGCATACTTTTCACCGATTTTTACAAGATTTTCATCAACTTCATCATTCAATTTGAAACATTGGTAGTTTCTGTGTTCCAAATAGCACAGTTTCTCTTTAATAGAATCTTTGCTGCGGTTGGCATTATTGTAATCTTGGCTGTTATAACCGTATTCTTTAAGCAAAGCATCGCGAGTTTCTTCAAAAAACTTTTCGTCTTCAGCTCTTTGCTTTTGTTCTTGTTGTCGAGCCAATGCTTCCTTATCCGGTTCATTCTTTTCTTCGGTTTTAGGATTTGATTTGCACGAAGCAAGGGTCAGTACAGCAGCAGCCGCACCGACTAAAAGCATATTTCTTTTTTTCATGGTAATCTCCTTTTCTGCGATAAATATATCACACGATTATTTTTTTGTCAATAATTAATTACATCACCCGAATAATCTATTTACCGTGAAATAATTTTGTCAGTTTAACTACATCTTCGCTGCTCAGAATTTTCCGCACCGCCACCGTTTTGCGATACATTTTGCCGCAATAATACGTATTATGCCACCTAAATTCGTCTTTAACTGTACAAAAATTATCCGGTGAACTTTCCCATAAACTTTCGGCAAACGGCATATACAACCGATTATATAAAAACATCGACCATTTCAGCGGATGCCACGGCTCCGGTTCGGCATAATCCACAAAAACCGCCTTACCGCCGTTGGTTAAACTGCCGAG
>JBGUGE010000079.1:0-8612 GCA_045111335.1 Alphaproteobacteria bacterium
ATTCTTAAAACCTTTTTCTACGGGCTTTGGTAAGATGATTTTGTTTTGATTGTATATGAATACAGTGGAAATTCCCATTGTAATTAGCAATATCAACTCCAAAATTAAAACAGTCTTCTTCATTTTGCACCTCTGCACTGTTTCACACTACTTTTTCGTTATTTTCTCTTTTGCCGAGGTTTTTGATTATATATTGTTCTGGTTCTTGCACCATAATCGTTGACCTTCATTGCTCCGGTTCGGGAGTTTTTCGCAAACTTCGATATTCTTAAGCCGATGGGTTATTATAAGCCTCGATAAGCGGCTCGAAGACGGCACGGGCTGTTGCATAAGCCTCTTTTTTAAAATCGACAATCAGCCGGCAAGCCGAAGCAAAATCGCTCCATTGATATGCGCAAAATTCCGGCTCGGCCGTTTGTAAATTAATTTCCGCATCGTCGCCGTAAAAATATACCAAAGACCAATAAATATCTTGCCCGATATTGGAAAATCCGCGCTTTTTCATGGCGGCGATAATCTGCGGCGGAAAAGTGTAGCGGGCAGGGGTTGCAAGCGATTTTACCAACACAACATTATGCAGAGACGTTTCCTCTTGCAACTCTCGTAATGCCGCCTCAGCTACGGTCTCGCCATCTTCTATTCCGCCTTGCGGAAATTGCCACGAATCAGCCACGTCATTGCGTTTGCATAACAGCACTTGACCTCGGTGATTAAAAACGACAACTCCCGCATTGCGGCGATATAAATCCGACATTAATCTTCGCCTTCGGCTTTTTTCTTATCTTCCGCCTGAGGTGCCGGATTATTGTCGTTTTGGCCGTAAATGTACAACGCCTTCACTAAATCAAGCGCGCGAACCAGCTGATAATCTTTTTTATCATCGGCTTTTTTATCATCGCCTTTTTTGTTTTTGGCGTTATCATTAGCCTGTTCGTTTTTGAGCGCACCTTTTAAATCAGCCTCGCTCAAATTATATGCGGTGGATTCTATTTCTTCCACTTTAGCTTGTTTAACTTTAACATCCGGCTCGATACCTTTGGCCTGAATTGAGCGGCCGGAAGGAGTGTAATAACGCGCGGTAGTGATTCTCATGGCAGCGTTGTTGCGCAGCGGAATAACGGTTTGCACCGAGCCTTTACCGAACGATTTTTCGCCCAAAATTACTGCACGATGGTGGTCTTGCAGAGCACCGGATAAAATCTCCGCCGCTGAAGCCGAACCTTCGTTAATCATCACCACAATCGGCAGACCTTTGGCAATATCGCCGGCGGTGGCGGAATATTTAATGGTGTCTTCTTCGTGGCGAGAACGTGTAGAAACAATTTCCCCCTGTTCCAAAAACAAATCGGAAACTTTAACCGCCTGATCAAGCAAACCGCCCGGATTGTTGCGGACATCGATTACTATGCCGGAAAGCTTGTTTTTCAGTTCTTTTTGTGCATTATTAATTGCCTTGGTAATGTCTTGATCAATGTCTTCATTAAAGGCAGAAATACGAATATAGAGAATGTCATTATCTTTCAGCTCGCTCTTAACCGACTGGATTTTAATTTCATCACGCGTTAAGGTAACGGTAAACGGCTTGGTATTGGCACGCCGAATGGCAATCTTTACCTTAGTTCCGACCTTGCCGCGTAATTTGCTCACCACCTCGTTCAAAGTCAGGCCGATAACCGTCTCATCATCAATGTCGGTAATATAATCTCCGGCCAAAAGTCCGGCTTTGGCCGCCGGTGTATCATCAATCGGCGATATAATCTTAACAATGCCGTTTTCCATGGTAATTTCAATACCCAAACCGCCGAATTTGCCGCTGGTTTGCTCGTTCATATATTTGAAATCCTGCTCATTTAAATAGCTGGAGTGAGGATCGAGTGAGGTCAGCATACCGTTTAATGCCGATTCAATCAGCTTTTTATCGGTTGTGTCCTCAACATAAGAAACTTTGGTGCGCTCCATAACTTCACCAAAAATATTCAACAACTCGTAAGTGCTGATTTGATCTTCTTTTGAATCCGTCTTAGCCAAGGCCGGAGCTGTCAATAAACAACCGGCAAGAGTATAAAGTAAAAAAGTTCTTTTCAACATAATCTTATTCCTTTAGTTTGTAGATAGCCAATCAGTCGGGTTAACCGGATGATTGTTTTTTCTGATTTCCATATGCAATTTCATACTGCCGTCTTTAGGCATGGTACCGACAGGTTCGCCGGCTAAAAGAGTTTGTCCGACTTCGGCATCGGTATCTCCCAATCCGCTCAACAAAGAGGTGTAGCCGTCGCCGTGGTCAATGATAACCAAGTTGGCAAAGTTTTTGAACGGACCGGCAAAAATAACAGTGCCGTCATACGGTGCAATAATCTGTGCGTTCGACGCGGTTTTAATATCGATACCGTTAGATACCACACCTTTTGAAAGCTCTTGCTTAAACGCCGTCACGACAGGGCCGCGCGCCGGACGCGACAAACGCCCTTTGGCACCGGCAAAATTGGTCGAACCCTGCGGCTTATACGCATCGTGGCGTTCCTGCCGCAAATCGTCGGCGGCACGCTGTTTGGCCAAACGCTCCTTTTCCGCCAATTGTTTGCGTTGCAATTCTTTTTGTTTTTCGAGTTTATCCAATAAATCACGCAAACCGCTGGCCTGACTTGCCAATTTTTCGGCGCGCTGTTTGGCTTCTTTACTTTGCGACGATAATTGGCTGTACATTTCGCTTTTTTGTTTTGAAAGCTTTTTCATTTCTTCATGTTGCTGTGCCAATTGCTGATTTTCGGTTTCCAAATCTTTCAGACGCTTGGCAATTTCGGCCTTTTGGGCGTTGATATCCTCAATACTCTGACGTATGGTTTCTGCACGGTCTTTTAAGGCATGAACACTGCTGCGTAACAAGATACTGCTGCGCATAACTTCAACCGGCGACAGCGGTTGCGCCAGAATTGCCTCCGACGGACGCAGGGCCAAACTTTGTAAGGCGGAAAGCGTTTCCACCAAAATCCCGTGGTCAATATTAAAGGCGTCTTCCGACTCGCGTAAGTGCTGTTGCAGAACTTCCAAATCTTCCTGCTTTTTGCGAACTTCATCTTCACCGTTCTGAATTTTTTTTGCGGCGGCAATCATCTTTTGATTTACGCTGCCCAACTCGGTTTTCAGTTTTTGTGCCTTAGCTTCCAGCTCGGCACGTTCTTGCGACGCCTTCTTGGCGGCAGCTTCCGCTTTAGCCACTTCGGCGGCGGAAACGGAAGTGTTGGTTGCCGCCTCTGCCGGTGTTGTAAAAATCAACGGCGGGGCGAGGAACAACAGAAAAGTGAGCAGCGTTTTGTTCGTCATTTTGTTCCTTATTTTTTCAAAAGTGAATGTCCGGTCATTTCAGGTGCTTTCGGCAAACCGAGCAAATCAAGCAAAGTCGGCGCAATATCCGCCAAACGACCGTTTTCCATGCCTTTGATATCGGCCGGAGCGTTGTATAAAACCGCCTGAACCTTGCCCACAGTATGTGCCGTGTACGGCTGGCCGGTAGTCTCGTCAATCATTTTTTCGACATTACCATGGTCGGCGGTAACCAACAAAATACCGTTGACTTTTTTGATGGCGCGCATTACCCGCTCGAGCGATTCGTCAACTGCGGCAACTGCCTTTAAGGCCGCACTCATTACCCCGGTGTGACCGACCATATCGCCGTTGGCAAAGTTGCAAATAATTGTGTCGTATTTTTGGCTTTCAATAGCCTCAACCAGTCTATCGGTTACTTCATAAAGGCTCATTTCCGGCTGCAAATCATAAGTTGCGACTTTCGGGCTGTTTACCAAAATGCGGTCTTCACCTTCAAACATACGCTCTTCGCCGCCGTTAAAGAAAAACGTTACGTGCGCATATTTTTCCGTTTCGGCGATACGCAACTGTTTCATACCGTTGTTGGCAATGATTTCCCCATAGATGTTTTTCAGGGCTTCCGGCGCAAAAATCGTTTTCATAAAGCGATTATGGTCAACCGAATATTCGGTCATACCGACACTTAAGGAAAATTTGATGATTTTGGCACGTGTAAATCCGCTGAATTCTTTATCGGACAGCGCATACAAAATCTCACGCGCACGGTCGGCACGGAAGTTTGCCATCAACACGGCATCGCCGTCCGATGCTCCCTGATAATCGCCGATAACGCACGGTATCACAAATTCATCTGTAACGTTTGCCGCATAAGAAGCGCTCATTGCTTCGTCAGCGGTGGCATAATGTTTGCCGGTGGCCGAAACAATGTTGTTGTAGGCCAACTCGACGCGATCCCAGCGCTTGTCGCGATCCATGGCATAAAAACGTCCGGACAGCGTGGCAATTTTTACATGCGGCATATCTTTAACCGATTCCGCAAATTTGCGCAAAAATCCCTGTGCCGAGGTCGGCGGTGTATCGCGGCCGTCCAAAAAGGCGTGTACGGCAACATTTATACCGTTTCTGTTCAAAATATCGCACAAAGCAACAATGTGAGATTGGTGTGAGTGAACGCCTCCCGGTGACATCAGTCCCATCAAATGGCAGGTTTTGCCGTTTTGTTTTAAGGTGTTAATCAGTTCAAGTACCACCGGATTTTGCTCAATCGTGTGATTTTCGATAGCCTGATCGATTTTCGGTAAATCCTGCATTACGACGCGACCGGCGCCCAGATTGGTGTGACCGACTTCGGAATTGCCCATCTGTCCCTTCGGCAGACCGACATCAAGTCCGGATGTTTCAATAAAGGCGTGCGGGCAAGTATTCAGCAGATAGTGCCAATTAGGCGTTTCGCCGTTTTCAATAGCGTTATCCGAAGTAATTTTTTCTCTGTATCCCCAACCGTCCAAAATAAGTAACATAACCGGTTTTTGCATTATTTTTCCTTTCTGATATATCCTTATACGCTTTTTAAACTGAACCCATTATATATAATAAAACAAATTTTAAAAGCACTATTTACAAATTTATAAACAGGCATAATTTAATAGCGCGGGAAAATCAAGAAATTATGTTGACATCTGTCGTTTCTGTTCATAAATTAAAGCAAAAGAAATAAGGAAACAAATATGAAAAAGTATATGTTTTGTGCCGCCTTTTGTGCAGTTTGCGCTACGGCAAATGCCGGCGAACCGGTTTATGACTACGGGGCAACCGCAACCGGATTTTACGGATACAGTGATTATGCCGATTCTTATCGTTCACGCTATAAACACAATCATACTCCGGTCAGTGCCGAAATAACCACATCGGCAGGATATCGGTTTGATAATGACGATGAGTTGCGTTTGGGATTTGATGCGCAAGTTGCCGACGGCAAAGAAGTGGAAGATTATAATCACGGCACATGGGGCGAAAATCTTTATGCCTCGTATATTTCCGATGTTTACGGGGATTTGACGCTCGGTCAGGTTTATAATGCAGCTTATCAATTGGCGGTGGGTGCTCCGTCGGTAGGTGTTTGGCGCGTCAATAATTCACCGGTTACCGATTTTATTGCCAATCCCAACTGGCAACGTCACAGCCGCACCGCGTCGTATCGCACGCTTAATTCCACATTTTTGAATACCGATGCCGATGCGCCTAAAGTCAGTTATACCACTCCGGAATTTTATAATACCAAAATTGCGGTTTCGTATACGCCGGACAGTTACTCCGAGGCCGGATTGATTAATAAAAACAGCCGTTATGACAATCGCTCGTCTTATGCCGTCGGTTTGTATAATGATTTTGATGCCCGTTATGTTGAGATTGAAAGCTCTCTCGGTTATGCTTATAATCGCAAAAATAATCAGGAAGCCTCTGCCGGTTTGAGCCTGTATCGTAAAGGATGGACCTTGGGCGGTTCGTATCGCCAAAGCTGGCGCAGTTCGCATGACTATGCCCTTAACGAACGCGATAATGACTTGACTTATCGTCCGGATTATTATGACGGTTATCGCGAAGGACACGCCTTTAATGTCGGACTCAGC
Source organism: Alphaproteobacteria bacterium (assembly GCA_045111335.1). GTDB lineage: Bacteria > Pseudomonadota > Alphaproteobacteria > RF32 > CAG-239 > RUG410. The sequence goes on from JBGUGE010000079.1 coordinate 5,958, forward strand.
TATGAAATAGGTCCGCTGAAAACCGGTGTGTCGTATTTTGCAGCCTATTCCGACAAGACCGATAACCGTGATAAAATTTTCAGTTGGGCTAACCGCTTTGCGTTTAATAAGTACGTAAATGTTTATGCAATAGGTGCATACGCCGAATACAAAGGCAACGGCCGTACGGAGGATAATAACCGCGGATATGCGGGAATTGTCGGATTGGAACTATCTTATTAAGGCACACATGGTAAAGGTTTGTATTGTTTCGGATAATCAGGATTTTAAGGCAGATTTGGTATTGCAAATGACCAAATATATTGAAGATTTCGCCCAAGACAGCGCTTTGCCCGATGTGGCCGTGGTTGATGAAAACCGGCAACAGGCAGAGCAGGTACGCCGCGCTCATCCGTCGATTCCGATTATTTTGCTGACCAGAGAAAATATCGAAGAAAATGACTATCGTAACCAGGTTTTGCATAAACCATTCATGCTTCGGCAACTGTTGGATATGGTAGCGGCAGCTAATAATAAATTGGATAATTCCGACGAAGGATTCCTGACTTTTAATCAATACGAGCTGCAACCTACCGCACGGGTGATTATTGATTTGGTCAGCGGAGTTGAAACCAAATTAACCGAAAAAGAAGTCAATATTCTGAAATATCTGTATAAGGCACAAAATATCAGCGTCAGTAAAACCGATTTACAAACCAATGTGTGGAAATATCATGAAGAAGTGACCACACATACCATCGAAACACATATCTATCGCCTGCGGCAAAAGGTGGAAAAAAACAGCGGACGCCGCCTGATTTTAACGGATAACGGGCGATATAAACTTAATATGGAATAAAATATGCCGAAATTGACGCAGAAAAAAAAGAGAACCCTTAAAATGAACGTTTGGCATATTTTGCATAACGCCAATCGCTATATTATCAACAATCCGATGTTTGTGTTGTGTGTATGTGCCGTAAATATGGTATATATGCTGTGTCTGAAGGCGATTCCGGGCGGTATTCAGAATCCGTTGTTTGTGGTTTGGATTATCACATATTATATTTTTTGGTGCTTTTTTTACCGCTATTATTACGGGCTGCGGCCGTATTTTTTGAATAAAGTTATGCTCGGTAGTTTAGTGCCTTCAACCAAGGCTATGGTAATTTTGGCGGCACTGATGTTCGGGATTGCTTTGTTGCCGATGGTGCCGCTGTTTTTGGGTTTTGATGATGTGTATATGGATATATACGAGCGCTATTTGCAGCCGGAAACCGGGGAAATGACTGCCGGCGATCGATTCTCAATTTCGGATATTATTTTGATTTACGGGGCAATGACGTTGATGGCACCGGTTTTGATTTGTAAACCTTATTTGGCGTGGATTGCCTCATTGCGCGGGCAGAATGCTTCGTTCCGCAAAATAGGCGATAAAACCAAGGGAAATTATTGGCAGTTTGTGATGATTTCGGCTCTGTTACTGTATCCGGAAGCTTTGGCCGCGCAGTTAGATCGGTATTGGCACTTGCACAATTGGTTTGATTATACCTGCAGTACAATCATTTTTATTTATACCAATATTATATTTGCCAAGATTTACGACTTTTTTTATTTGAAACATTAACCGCCAAACACGCATAAAAAAACGCCGACAAATTGTCGGCGTTTTACTTTTGTATTAAAGGTTTATGCTTTTTGCGGTGCCAAAATCATCGTCATCTGGCGACCTTCCAGTTTAGCCTCCGAATCGACCTTACTGCACATATCCAAATCTTCCACAATCTGCGCTAAAATCTGTTTGCCTAAATCATTCGCACTCAATTCCCGACCCTTAAAGCGCATCGTAAACTTAACTTTATTACCTTGCTCCAAAAACTTTTTGGCCTGTTTTAACTTAACTTCATAATCGTGAGTTTCAATAACCGGTCGTAACTTCAACTCTTTAATTTCCACCACTTTTTGATTTTTCTTTGCCTCGTTTTTCCGTTTTTGCTGTTCATAGCGATATTTACCGAAATCCAAGACCTTACACACCGGCGGATTCGCCTGCGGAGAAATTTCAATCAAATCCAAACCTTCTTCTTCTGCCACGGCTAAGGCTTCTTTAATGGAAACGATGCCTCTATTCTCGTTGTTGGCATCAATCAGACGAACTTGTTTTGCCGTAATATTTTCGTTAATCAGGATTTCGTCATCGTTACGTTGGGTGTCGACCATATACAGTTATTATACCTCCTAAAAATTTAAACAACACATATATAATACAGAACATTTTCAGATTATCAAGTAAAATCGCGATTCGAATGATAAAAAAATATCATTGATAAAAGAGCTGTAATTTGCATTTTTTCACTTTTCTGATTCCGACTCCGAATTTTTTCCGAGATGTGTATATATATAATAAGTGTGTTTTAAACCCTATACGCGGTAAAATATCGCATTTTTGAGGTTATACACACACCTTGTGGATAAAAATGTGTACAAAATAACATATTGTAATTGGGCAATAAAATCTTATATCATTATAAATGCGTCGTTACCTGAAAAATTTTTTCAAAAAAAGATAAAAAAGGTGTTGACAATGGTAAGGGAGTGGGATATAAAGCACAACACCGGCCGCGAGATGGCGAAATTGAGCGGAAGGGCGGTTGCGGAGCGCGACCGGAGTTATAA
>JBGUGE010000080.1:0-17335 GCA_045111335.1 Alphaproteobacteria bacterium
ACCCTAGGTACGCGGTAAAACGTACAATTGATTTCGAGTCAACCGCATTCGACCACTCTGCCATCTCACCATACGGACTAACTCTTAATATTCTATTTTGTTTTTAATTGCAACATTTTTTTTGTTAAATTATCAAATAAATATCCGCCATTAAAAAACAGCATCCTTAAAACGATGCACCCAAATGCACCTGATATAAAATTATATATTGTCAGCCAACAACAAAGGCTACGCCGCAAAATTACGGACGTAGCCTGCATTATTAAACAGCTAAGGTTTATTTTGATTTTTTGGCGGTTTTCTTTGCCGGAGCCTTCTTAGCCGCTGTTGTCTTCTTAGCCGGCGCCTTTTTCGGTGCAGCCTTTTTTGCCGTGGTCTTTTTTGCGGCTGTTGTCTTCTTGGCGGTTGCCTTTTTCGCCGTAGCCGTTTTCTTGGCCGGAGCTTTCTTGGCTACGGTCTTTTTAGGAGCCGTCTTTTTCGCCGTCGCTTTTTTTACGACAGTCTTTTTAGCAACTGTTTTCTTAGCGGCGGCTTTCTTGGCTGGTGCTTTTTTAGTCGCCGTTTTTTTAGCTGTCGCCTTTTTCGGAGCCGCAACCTTTTTGACCTCAGTTTTCTTTACGGTAGCTTTTTTAGTTGTGAGCTTTTTGGCACTGACTTTCTTGGTTGTTGTCTTTTTAGGAGCCGTCTTCTTAGCGGCTGCTGTTTTTTTTGCGGTTACCTTTTTCGGTGCAGCCTTTTTCGCCGCAGTCTTTTTTACGGCAGCCTTTTTTGCGGCGGTTTTCTTAGCCGCTACCTTCTTAGTCGCGGACTTCTTTGTCGCAACGGTCTTCTTGGCCGGAGCTTTCTTGGCTGCGGTCTTTTTAGAAGCCGCCTTTTTCGCTGTTGTCTTCTTTACGTTAGTCTTTTTAGCGGCAGTTTTCTTTGCTGTCGTCTTTTTAGCCGTCGTCTTCTTAGCGGCAGTCTTTTGGGTAGTTGACTTCTTAGCCGCTGTTTTCTTTGCCGCGGTCTTTTTCTTTGCGGTCTTTTTCTTCGGTTTTGCCGCCGCTTTGGCCTTCTTCTTAACCGAATTCATGCGCGCTTCTTCCAAATCTTTTTCGCTAAAGAAACCTAAGTGAATTGCATTTTTCGGCTTCAAATCAACAAACGCCGAAGACTTTGTTGCCAAGCCGTAACGAATTTTGCGAATAGTATTATCCGTAGTTTGCAACAAGCGACGAATTTCTTTGTCGGAAACTTCCGGATAATTGACCAGCATCCACAAAATAGCCGCCTGCTTTTCGCTGCGCTGAGTCGGTGATAACACCTTTTTAGCCTTGGCATTGTGTTCACGCACATCATTTTCCAATTTGTTTGGAACCAAATTTTCGGCAGCATCGGCTTCGCAACGATGAATTTCCTCCCACGAAAGCTGACCGTTATTTACCGGACTTATACCCTGAATATTAGAGGCAATATCCCCGTCGGCAATTGCCTGAATTTCAAGCTCGTGAATTTCGCAAAAATGCGCAATCTGACGAAATGTTAAGGTTGTATTTTCCACCAGCCATACTGCCGTGGCTTTCGGCATTAAAGGAGCTGCCATATTTATTATCCTTTCATAAAAGTTTTTGTTTATGTTTCTACAATAAACACACCAAAGCGATTATACAAACATTTTTTTTATTTTATAAACGCAAAAAGCCCGCAAAGTTGCAGGCTCAAAATTCGCGCCAAAAGCAAATTAGTTCGATTTCAAACCGAAAGCGGCAAATTTGCTGTTAAACTTACCGACCTGACCGCCGTTATCAACAATACGGCGAACACCGGTCCATGCCGGATGCGATTTCGGATCGATTTCCAACTTCATCGTATCGCCGGCCTTGCCCCAAGTCGACTTTGTTTTAACTTCCGTTCCGTCTGTCATCACATAAGTAATTTCGTGATAATCAGGATGAATACCTTTTTTCATTTTTATCTCCAATTAAAATACTTTTCATGAGTTTTTACGCATTTATACATTAAGCATTTTAAATACGCAAGCATTATTTTCATGATTTTTTAATTTTTTTTTAGTTTTTTGCGGCCGCATCGGCAATTTTTTGCTTTAAGGCTTCGTTAGTAGCAAAAATACTGCCGCCGAACAATGCTTTTTGCAAATTTTCGGAACGAACGTCAGTTTCGCCTTTTGCAAAAACATAACCGCCGGCTTCTTTTACCAATAAAACACCCGCGCCCAACGTGCATAAATTGCTGTCGGCAGCAATAACCGCATCAATTTTTCCGGCTGCAACATACGCCAAATCAAGCGACGTTGCACCGCTTATTCGCGGATTCGCCGTAATACTCGCCGCACTTTTGATTGCCGCCGCCGTAGCATTTGCCGCCACCAGCGCGCGCTCGGCATTTTTATAGGCCGCAACCCGTAAACGCTCATGATTACGGAAGCCTTCCTTATACGCACCGTTCCCTTTTTCGGCAAAAAACAACTCATCGTTAATCGGGCTGTAAACCACCGCGGCCGTAACATTGTTATTTTCGAACAATGCGGCTGAAATCGCAAACGCCGAATTGCCATGCGCAAAATTGGCAAAACCGTCCAACGGACTCACCGCAAAAAATGTTCCTTCTGCCGGCAAAGCATCGGTTGCGGCAACAATAACCGGATACCCGGCTTTGATTTTACCTAATTCCTCACGCAAAATCTTCTGCACTTTTTCATACGCACGCAAGGCAAACGAATTATCGCCATGCACCGAATTTTGTAAATGTTCTAACTCATTAAAATCACGCCCGACGGCTGCTGCCGTTTTTTTTACGGCCGCAATCATCAGAGTTAATGTCGGAGAAATATACGCCATTATTTTGCTCTTTCCACATAATTGGCTTCACTCGTGCCGACCACGATTTTATCACCGACATTGATAAACGGCGGAACCCCGATACGTACACCATTATCCAAAATCGCCGGTTTATACGACGAAGAAACCGTCTGACCTTTCAAAGCCGGCTCGGTTTCTACCACGGTGCAAACAACCTGCAACGGCAAATCAACCGAAATCGGACGACCGTCAATATATGAAACGCGCACTTGCATACCGTCGGTCAAAAACGGACGAGCATCGCCCAAAATATCTGCCGGCATTGAAAATTGTTCAAATGTATCGTTTTCCATAAAAGTCAAACCGGCGGAATCTTCAAACAAAAATTGGCAATCTCTGTCTTCCACCATCAGCTTTTCAACCGTATCTTCGGTTCTGAAACGCTCGTTGGTTTTGGTACCGGCCTCAACTTCTTTCATTTCGACCTGCATAAATGCGCCGCCCTTACCCGGTTTAATGTGTACCGCCTTGGTAATAGTCCACGGTTTACCCTTATATTCGATAACCCAGCCGATTCTGATGGCTCCTGCAAGTTGTTTCATTATCTTTCTCCTATTCACAATTTTAAAAACGATTGATTTCCAAGCGACTCGATTCGCTTTGATGAACGCAACATAAATTATTTTTTTTTATTTAGCAAGCAGAATCGTATACTTCACGTCGTCTAAAATGATAAAATCGGCGTTGAGTGTGGAAAAATCGATATCTTCTTCAATTTGCGCGGCATTCTGAATCAAAAACAACTCGGCATACCAATCAAGCAATTCTTTGTTGCTTGCAAAACCGTCTTTCCAAAACTTAAAAATCACAAAGTCCGGCTCGCATTCGCTGACCAGCATTGCCTCGTGGCGTCGATTGCGGCAAACGACTCCCAACACCGCACGCGGCGCCTGTTTTTGCACTGCCTTAATTATTTGGGCCGGATTTTCCTCTTTTACGGTATTTAAAATCAGCCCGTCAAGACTGAATTGTTGATAAAACTCAAGAGCTTTATCACCTTCGGCCAACACCAATTTGCCCGCCGACTGCGCCTGTTTGATAAACGCTTCCGCAAATTCCGGCGCGCTCGTATCGGGCAAAATATAGCAACCGATTTCAGCCCGGTTCAACAACTTAAAATTTTCTTGCGTAATTCTGACGATAAAGTTTTGCATTTTTTTATTCTTTGTGTTACGAATGGGATTATGAATTAAATATACAACAATTTTAGATAAAAGGAAGTGTTTTTATTATGGTTATGGAAAATATGGAACAAAGCCGCAATTCTCTTATTCGCCTGAACAGCGCCATCGACGAGTTGGCCGCAAAAATCAGTTTGCAAAAGCAACGTTTTGCTCAAGATTTGGAAGAGCAGACCAATCAAAAAAATGCGGCCGAAGCCAAAGTTGCCGTGTTAGAAACACAAATTCAGGTGCTCGCTGATGAAAAGGAAAAGTTACAGGTTGAGCTGATTGCCGCTCGCAACGATACACAAGCCGCGGATAAAATCAAAGAATTACAGGCCGAGGCCGATTCCCGCAACGCCAAAATAGGCGGTTTGCAAACCGAAATTCAAAATTTAAATACGGCGCTGAACAATCGCAAAGCGCAAATTGAAGAATTGACCGCTAAGGGTGATGCGCTTGCACAACAGCTGGCCGCCGCCCAAACCCGTATTGCCGAGCTTGAAAATGCCGCCGCGGCCGGCAATAATATCGGCGCCGAGTTGCAGCTCAAGCTTGATGAAGTAACGCAGCAAAAAGAATTGCTGTCGCAAAACTACCTGCAGGCCGAGCAAAAAATTGCTCAAATGCAGCAAACAATTTCTCAAACCACCGAAAACATCGATGATGTTGTCGCCAGATTAGAAAAGGTATTAGAAGACCATGGGGCAAGTGACAATAACAATTGATAAGCGCGAATATGTGATTGCCTGCGGAGACGGGCAGGAAGCGCATATTATGAAACTTTCGCGGATTTTAGATGAAAAAGCAAAACAGCTTTCGGCCAATTCGGCGACGATTAATGAAAATATGAAGTTGGCGATGGTCGGGTTGTTGTTGGCGGACGAGCTTTCGGATATTACCAATGGTAAAATTTTGAGTCTCGATTCGCCGGAAAAATTGCGACATGCTGATACCGAAGCGGCACAAGTCATCGATTCGCAAACGGCAAAAATCATTCAAATCACGCAAAATATATAGTTTTACGGCCTTTTTTCGCAGCAAAATCTTTTTTTGCTTGAAAAATCCGTAGTTTTGTGTTACATTGAAAACATAGATAGGAAGACTGTCTGACGCGTATTAACCGCATGTCTCTCGAGCCAACATTATCATTTCGGGAACTGTCTCTGTCCGGATCGTGGTCCGGTTATATGGTGCCCACCTAGTCACAAGCGGTTCGGTCTGAATGTAAGAGGGTACGGTCAGACGGTTTTCTCTTTTTAAATTGCCGAATTTTATCAGTTCTTATCAAAATTAATTCGCGGATCTACCAATGAATAGGTCAAATCGCTGATAAGTTTCAGCACAAGCCCCAACAGCCCGAATATATAAAGCGTACCGAATACCACCGGATAATCACGGGTGGTAATTGCCTCATACCCGAGCAGTCCGAGACCGTTGAGCGAAAAAATAACTTCAATCAACAGCGAACCGGTAAACAGCATTTTTATAAGCAACGACGGAAAACCGGCAATAATAATCAGCATTGCGTTGCGAAAAACGTGGCCGTATAAAATCTTATTTTCCGGCACTCCTTTAGCCCGTGCCGTCAACACATATTGCTTATTAATCTCATCCAAAAACGAGTTTTTGGTCAGCATGGTCAGACCGGCAAAACCGCCGATAACAATAGTCAGCACCGGTAGTGTAATATGTCGGAAATAATCCAAAATCTGCGCGCCCAAGCTCAAACTTTCCCAATTATCCGACACCAACCCGCGTAGCGGAAACCATTGCCAATAGACCCCGCCGGCAAAAAATACGATAAAAAACACCGCTAACAGAAACACCGGCATGGCCGAACCGACCACAATCAAAAACGAAGTCAGCATATCAAACTTTGAGCCGTCTCTTTGCGCTTTGCGAATACCCAGCGGAATGGCAATCAGATAAATAATCAGCGTTGACCATAAACCGAGCGAAATTGAAACCGGCAACCGCTCCTTAATCAGCTCGGTAATTGTCTTGTCGCGATAATAACTTTTACCAAAATCGAAGCATAAATAATCCTTAATCATTTTTCCGTAACGATAGTACCACGGCTTATCAAACCCGAACTGTTCCTCCAACGCCTTAATCAGGTCCTCCGGCACCCCTTGCGCTCCCACATATTTTGACGATGACGACGATTCGCTGCTGTTGGTATTTACCTCCGCCGTACCGGTAATCTGCGATTTGGCATCGGTGTTCATACCGCGATATTGCGCCAACACATAATCAACCGGCCCGCCCGGTGCCAGCTGGATAATTGCAAAGTTTACGGTAATAATCCCCCACAAGGTCAGCGGAATCAACAAGAGTCTTTTTAAAATATAGCGCCGCATATTATTCTCCTTTCAGCCACCAAGTGAACGGTTGAAAACCGGTTTTAATCTTTGTCTCCGGTTGGCCGAATTTATCGCGGTAGGCCACTCGTGAATATGGCGAATACCATTGAAAAATCATATAATTTTCGTGCAACAAAACTCGGTCCAGCGCCTTAACATAGGCCGTATAATCCGCCTTTTCCTGTGCCGAAACCAAACCCTTAATCAGATCATCCACCACTTCGTTTTGGATACCTATAATATTATTACTACCCTTAATTTGTGCAGATTCGCTGCCCCAATAATCGCGTTGCTCATTCCCCGGCATTTGCGACACCCGATATGATACTATTGCCATATCAAAATCAAAATTATCCAAACGATTTTTGAATATATTGACCTCCAAATTACGAAACACTGCCTTAATTCCGATTTTGCGTAAATTTTCGATAAACGGCAACATAACCTTGGTAAAAGTCGCCCCATTAGCCGAATTGCTCAAAATTTCCAACTCCAACGGCTCGCCGGTTTTAAGGTTCGTCATCTTGCCATCAACAAAATCATATCCGGCCTGTTTAAGCAATACCACTGCCTTTTTAAGGTTTTCACGCGAATCATAAATATCGGCATTAACCGTCAGCTCATACGGTTCGGTAAAAACTTCCTTTGGCAGCTTGTCACGATATTGCTCCAAAATTTGCTTTTCTCTGCCCTCCGGCAAACCGGTTGCTTCCATACCGGTGTTGGTAAAATAGCTGAACAGCCGTTTATACTGGTTATAAAACAGCTTTTCGTTGGCCCATTCAAAATTAAAGGCCAAATCAATTGCCTTACGCACCCGCCGATCCTTAAATTTATCGCGCCTCACATTATAAGCGAAATTCTGCAAAATCGCCGGATTGTTATGTTCTATATTTTCTTTTTTTACCGCGCCGGATTTTACCAAATCATTATCATATCCGGTCATCCAAATCTTTGCTATATATTCTTCTCTGGCATCAATATCTCCGGAAAACAGCGCCTGCAATGTTACCGTAGTGTCCTGATAATAGTCGTAGCGAATAACATCAAAATTATAAAAACCGCGTTGTGTCGGCAAATCCTTGCCCCAATAATCGGGATTTTTCACCAACTCAACATATTTATTAACCTGAAAATCCTTAACCACATAAGGCCCGCTGCCGAGCGGTACTTGCAACGTCGGTTTATCAAACTCGCGCCCTTCCCAATCTTTTTTTGAAAAAATCGCAAACTGCGCTAAAATCATCGGTAATTCTTTGTTGTTGGTGCCTTCTTTGAAATAAAAACGCACTGTGCGCTCGTCGATTTTTTCCGCGCGGTCAACGTCGGCATAATACATACGATAAACCGGCGAGCCTTTTTCCATAATGGAATTAAAGCTGAACACCACGTCATCGGCGGTTACCGGCGTGCCGTCAGAAAAGCGCGCCTTAGGATTTAAAATAAATCCGACATACGATTTATCCGCGGGCATATCGAATTTTTCCGCCAACAACGGATACACCGTAAACGGGTCGTCCACCGGCGACGTACCGAGTGTTTCAAGGCTCAACGCCGCCACAAAAGTTGCTGCCACCCCCTTAAAAATATACGGATTGAAATTATCAAACGTACCATACGCCGGTAACACGATTTTACCGCCCTGCGGCGCATCCGAATTTACATATTCAAACGCTTTGAAATTGCCGTTATATTTAGCCTGACCGTACAGCGCTATGCGGTCGGAAATTTTGGCTTCCGCACCAAAAATACAACCCAGCCACAGCAGACTAACCGTTATAATTGTTCTCATCTGTCCAACCGCCGAAAGGATATACCAAATCTTCATCTTTTTCTTCTTGTTTTTGTTGCGGTTGCGGCGCACGCTGAACACTCTCAACAGCCGGCTCCGGCGCTACCATAGCGGTTATTTCCGGTTGAGATTGCATTACCGGCTCCGGATTATTTTCATTTTGCGCCCGCAGAGAATTTAAGGTATTCTGCAAATTACCGAACGACGGTGTTGCCGCCGGTTTTTCAAATTCAACGGTCGGTTCCGCATGCATTGTCGGAGCGGCATTCATTTCAAACGACGGCTCTGCCTCGCGCACCGCAAACGGTGATTCTTCCATCATCTCACCGTTGTTCAAACTGTTATGCAAAGCCTGAAAAAACGGATCGGCAGACGCAGTTTCATCAATGTAATCAGGCTCCGATTCGCGAGAACGGAACGGGTTGAAGCGGGCAAAAAACGACATTTTCTTCGGAGCTTCCGTCATTTCATCATCGGTTCGCTGATTGGCAATTTCTTCATCCGTGCGGTCAACATTAACAATCGTTTCATCGGCCGTCGGCTCTTCCATGGTTGCCAATTTCAACACCGAAGCATAGTCATTATTCTTGCGCTCCGTAGCAACGGATTGCGGTGCTCTGTCCTGAACTTTAGCCGACAAATCTTTAATTCCGTCGCTGAGCGGGGCAACAATGGAATAGACCTTACCGAAAACGCCGCTTTCAATCATGCTCAAAAAGATGCGGTCACGATCATGTTTTTCAAGCATTTGCAACAAATTCTGATAACGCGAACAAAACTCCAGCAATGAACCGCGGAAAACCTTGTCGCGGTCAGCCTTTTCCCGCACCCATGCATCAAAAGTGCTCTGGTTTTTACTGGCATCCAAAATTGCTTTTCCCAGAGACCACTTTTCACCGCGACGCACACGCTGCCACAACAAATCAAGCTGCGCCGACGATGCAATATTGCAACGTTGAATAATCTCGCTCAACGTTTCGTTCATATCGGCGATAAATACATCAAACTTATTAAGCACAAACCCGTCTTTAATTTCGTGTTCGGCATCAAGCATCACTCGTACCACCAAATCGGTATAGTCCTGATTTTTCTGGAGCTGTGTCAGCAATTCCGACTGTTTGCGGTTCATCGCCCGATTGGATAAAAATTGGCTGAAATAACCGAACACCATCCAAATAACCAAAATCGGCAAAATAATCGTTGCTAACAAAATCAGCATGGTCTGCGGTTCCTGCTCTATCAGGCTCTGTTCGGCCAATTTGGAATGAGTAAACATCACGGCGTAAATAAACCATACAACCGATGAAAAAACTGCGGAAACGAAAGTAAAAAACAACATTTTTGTACCTTTTTTATAAAAAATATCCCTAACTTTGCCTTATAATATCAGTAATTCGCAAATTTTTTATTAAGAAATCCCGAAACATTAACAGATAAAAAATTAACGCTAAACATTTCAAAAAAATATGTTAAACTGCCCCTGTCAACAATATGAGGTATAAAATGAGCGATACGGAAAATTTTGTTTTAGACTTTGAAAAAACGATTGTGGAAATTGAAGAAAAAATCAACCACTTGCAATCTATGGCGCGCACCGAAGATTTGGATATCAGTCGCGAAATCAAAAAGTTGCAAAAGCATTTACAAACCCACACCGAACACGTTTATCGCCATTTAACCCCGTGGCAAAAAGCTCAAATTGCACGTCACCCGTCGCGTCCGCATTGTTTGGATTATATCAATGCCCTGATTACCGACTTTGTTCCGCTCGCAGGTGACCGTCGTTTCGGTGATGATCCGGCAATGGTCTGCGGTTTGGGAACATTTGAAAACACTCCGGTAGTAATTATCGGCCAAGAAAAAGGCAACGATTTGGATTCGCGCATCAAATATAATTTCGGCATGGCTAAGCCGGAAGGTTATCGCAAAGCACAACGCCTGATGGATATGGCCGAAAAGTTCAAATTGCCGGTGCTAAGTTTTGTAGATACGGCCGGTGCCTATCCGGGCGTTGATGCCGAGGCCCGCGGACAAGCCGAAGCCATAGCTTCTTCCATCGAAAAATGCTTGCAGGTAAAAACTCCGATAATTGCCACCGTAATCGGTGAAGGCGGCTCCGGCGGAGCAATTGCAATTGCCGTTGCCGATAAGGTTTTGATGCTCGAACACTCGATATATTCGGTTATTTCGCCGGAAGGATGTGCCTCTATATTATGGCGCTCGGCCGATAAAACCAAAGAGGCTACCGAAGCTCTGCACTTAACCGCGCAAGACCTGAAAAAATTGGGGATTATTGATGAAATCGTGCCGGAACCTATCGGCGGTGCACATCGCAACCCGCAACAAACTATTGATAACTTGCGCGCCGCACTCAAACAAAATCTGCAAGAGCTCGCATCGGTCAATTATGAAAAACTTAAAAAGCAGCGTACCGATAAATTTATGAAAATCGGCGCCGAGTTTGTACAGATAAAAAAAGCTAAAGGGTAGAGATATCCACAATTTGAAGATATTTTATAATTTTATTATCGTTTTATTAACCGCTATGTTGTAAAACGCAAGATGATGGTTAACCAAAATTTTTATAAAAGGAATTAGAAATGAGTACAAAAACCAATAAAACAAATACCACAACAAAAAACAACAGCAATACCAGTGGTTGGAAAATTGCGGTAGTTGATGTTATGTCGATTATCAACGGCTCAAAAGATGTTATGACATTGCGCCAAAATCACGCCATTCGTTCGCAAGAACTTTCTCAATGGTTGCAAGCCGCTCAAAATGAAGTAAACAGCCAAAGTGATCCGCAAACCAAGCAGGGCTTATTACAAAAATATAATGTTGAATTTGCTCAAAGAAGAAATACCGTAAATCAGCTTTATCAGCAAGAATTGTCCGTAATTGATCAAAACATTTCCAAAACCATTATGGACGAAGCCACAAAACTCGGATACAATATGGTTTTAGCTAAAAACGTAGTTGTTTGCGGCGGTAACGATATTACCGAAGATGTTCGCAAGTTGATTAAATAAGCGATTATCAACACTTTTTATGAACCGCCTTCGGGCGGTTTTTTTTTATTGGTGCCGATGTTTCCTTGTCTTCTTGCTTTGTAAGCTCTGCCGGCGTTTTCACTCGGCAGTATCTAACTTTGCTTCGGTCACTCGTTTTCCAAATTCATATTGTGGAAGAATCGCCTGAAGCACATATATTCTCCGTTATTTTTTCAATAGCGAAATCATCAGAAAACATATATTCATTGACGTCGTTACGATCAAATATTTTATTGACGGAATAAAAATCAAAATCTTTTTTCGTTTGATATAAAATATAAAGGTTTTTTCCCTTTTCATAAAGCATATCACATAACCCACTTCTCACAGAAATAACCGCGCGACACATATCCGCAAGCGCCATGCATAATTCGAACTTTCCTGAAAACTCAATAGTTCCCTGAATTTTATTTTTAGAGACACATACATTAGATATAACAGAAAAACCCTTTTTTGAAAGGTTTTGCGCCAAATTGGCAAACACTTTGGCGTTTGCAGATTTATATCCGCATTCTTCCGGAGAAATAAAAATTGTTTTTTCAGCCTGAAGATTATGCAAATTCATAAAATCTCTTGCTGCTTTTACCATTTCCGGTACCGCTTTAATTTCCTTTTTTTGAAGCAACGATGTTTGTAAACTCAAAAAATTGCCCCAAAAATCTCTGAAATCATATTGTTCTTTTTTATCGTTTTGCGATAAAGGCATCGGAGTCAATCGCGGGTGAGCGAAAAACAAATCTCCGATTTTAGGGGTAGAAAATAAATTAATATCAAGACCGTAATAAAAATTGCGGCGCTCCATGGCATCAACAACCATATAATTATGCATATCTAACGCTTTAAATATGAACTCATGGCTCGGACGAATGAAGAAAAACATCTCCGCACCGTTTTTTTTAACAAAGGCATCGGCATAGCGCAAACACATCAACGTATCTCCCAAGCCATCCTGCAAAACAAAATTAAACTTATCTGGATGGATGTACCGCTGTAATCCTGACTTTATTTTGGCATAATGCAAATAACCTATAATATTATCGTTATTTTGCGGATATTCTCCACGCAATGCGCAACGAACTTCTTTTCGTTTTCGCTTATCCAAAATCCAACAAGTCAAAACTTTAGCCATTAATTTATTCATTACAATTCCTCATCCATTTTCAAAAGAATATTTAATTCTGCATCGCGCTTTTTATCTACGGCATATGCCATCTTTAATCCCGACGGTTTATTATCATTGATTAAGATACGCTCCCCCATTGGAGCATCAAAGATGATATGATCAAAACGCAAACCATTATCCGCCATAAATTTAATCAGATTTTCTTTTTCCGCTATATTTCGAGAGGTCAGTACAATAATCATATCCTCGGGGGGAATATTTGAAAATAAAGATTTTACTCCGGGCAAAATCACGTCTTTACCGTTTTTATAACCGTTATGAAGACATATCGTACCATCCACATCAAAAATCCAAGTATGTGGCAATGTTGATAATATAAGCTCAGTTTTCATCAAGATAATCCTGTAAAATCAACAACCCTTTGTAAAACGCTCCACATATTGCGTCATAATCTTCCCAAGCATAGGTTGTTAAACTAAGCCATATAATCGCGTGCAATAATTTAATTTTTTTCCGATTTGTTTGTGTAATTTCAAAAAAGTAGTCTGATAATTCTTCCCAATTGTTTGAAACAATCATCAAATCAACTTCATCATCTTTAATTTCCAACGAAAAATTTTTACGATTAAATTGATCATAATTCCCGACAACACTATAATACAGTTTTGCCCAATCGTAATCGACATCTCCATAAAATTTTGTATTTCCGAAATAACCGCGAGGATCAATCAAAATCGGACGAACGTTCTCTGTTTCAATCATCATATTGTGGAATGTACAATCACCATGTATCAAACGAAACTCCGACGGATACATTGACTTAATGTCCGCCACAATCTTATCTTTACAATAAAAAATATTTGAACACTTTTTGCCGTTTATCACCACATATTCATCGTTTGCAAAAGGCACAAGCTCGGATACCTTTTCTAAGCGAGAGAAGGTCTTGGTAATATAGTTATTATCACAATCTTCTTCTTTAGCCGCTTGCGGCGGTAAAAGATTATGCAAATCTTTTAATGCCGATACAATCTTATTTAACAGGGCTTTTTTAAATCCGGTCGTTAAAAAGGCATATTCAAATATATTCTGACCTTTTATCTTTTCCATGACTAAGGGGTCATATCCGTACAGCTTCGGAATATTATTATATCCGAGTTCTTCAACTTTTTTATACCATGCTATTTCATCTTCTGCCAACTTACGACCCTGTTCGTTGATGGCATATTTTAACACCACATCTTCCTTAAATTCTATCCGATTAAATGGGCGACATTTTGGTTTATTCAGCTCATTTTGAAAATAGGAAAGCATTGTACCTATCTCTATGCCTCCATACATATAAAAACGCTCAAAATTCAGATTTTTAGAGGATAAATAACGAACGAACTCACCTTCATCGGGAACATCTGAAATCTCCTTTTTATTCTTAAATACAAACAACCCGGCAACACCGTTTTCAGAAGATGCTTCCTCCTTAAATGTATTATCGTAATAAGACCAGCGGCAAACAAAATCCTTAGAAATACCTATATAATTACAACCCGACTTAAAATTACCCTCACCGAACGACAAAATCAAATCACACCATATCAACATAAAAGGCTCATTATCCGGAAGTGTATCAAGCGCTTTTTTCAAACCGGCACAAGTTCCTTTCTTATCTGCATCGATAACTTCATAATCAACCGTTGCAAAAGTCTTCAAATATTTCTTGAAAACCTCTTTTTTGTAGTCAGCAATGATTTTGAAATGCGCTTGTGGATATCTCTTAAAGAGATGAAAAATCATAGGAAGATTATCGACCGGAACCAATGCTTTCGGCTTATTTGTGGTCAAAGTTTCCAATCTGCTACCGCGACCACCAGCTTGTACAATAATGTATTTCATTACACAAACCCAAATTATTTTTAAAAACTTGCTCGCAAGCTAACATAAATTGCAGATAAAATCAATAAAAATTTCATTGTTTACCAGAGATAGACATGCAAAAAACTCCCCACAAAGGGGAGTTTCCTTATTGGTGCCGGTTAGGAGATTGTCCTTCGCTTTACTCGTGACCTGCGTCGGCTTATCAGCTCCGCTGACCGGCATTCTCCCGTCTGCCGGTGCCTCCTTGTCAAACGCCCGCCTCGGGCGTTCTTCTCCCCTCCCCGATACCAATAAAAAAACTCCCCACAAAGGGGAGTTTCCTTATTGGTGCCGGTTAGGAGATTCGAACGCCCGACCCACGCATTACGAATGCGTTGCTCTACCAACTGAGCTAAACCGGCATAACAAGCTCATACATAAACTACTTTTTTTTATTTTGCAAGCAAAAAAATTATTGTTTACATATTTATGATTGTTATTTATACTTACCCTCACTATTGAACAATTTTCATCGGCAAAACAGTTAAAAATGCGAAAATTAATACATCAATTAACCTCGGGATTACTTTGGATTTATAGCATTATCTGCTGTATTATATTGATTATATGTTATTTTTACGCTTGCGGACAGGCTATGTTTCAAAATTTCAGCGTGCCCCAGCTTATTTTCCACGCGGCCACTTTTCCCACCATGCACCTTTCGCAAAAAGTGATATGCACGATATTTGTGCCGTTTATTTTAAGCGTCGGTTTTGTTATTTTTGTTATCAAAAAACCGCTGCTCTGGTTGCGTCATTATATTTCTGCCGAACATATTAACCTCTGGTCAAGGCATAAATTCTGGCTGAGTTTTATCACCTCGACCGCCGCCGCGCTGTTCGGAATGCTTACCGCTGTTGCGATTTCCGACGTTTCTGCCGCCAAAATGATTGAAGACGCCAAATATACTTATTCTTTGATGTATGATCCGCCGCCTTACGACACAATTATCGATGAAAATTTTGCCAACCCGCAGGATTTGCACATCAGGCTCCAAAACCCGCAGAATCTCATCATTATTTTTGCCGAATCTTTTGAGCGCACATTTACCGATAAAAATATTTTTAAGGAGAATCTGCTGCCAAACCTCTCGCAACGTGACGGCACTTCTTTTATCGGCTACAAGAAATTAACCGAAGTTGATTGGACACACTCCAGTATAATATCTTCCCTGTGCGGCATTACATATAAACAATATTTGCCGCCGCGCGACTTATCCAAAAAAGTAATATGCGCCAATGATATTATGCAACAATTCGGATATTTTACTTATTTTCTGAAAGGGTCAACCTTAAAGTTTGTGGATTTTCGTGATTTCTTAAAAGACCACAATTTCTCCGCTTATGCCGGCATTGATGAACTTCCGCATTTTGATAAAAGTTTGTTGGAGGATGAAAAGTTATATTCCGACAAGCTGTTTGATGCCGATTTTATCGGAGATATTCTCGATGATGCCGAGTTATTGCGAATTTTTAAAGAAAAAATATTGCAAATTTCCCGAGGCAACAAACCGTTTATGGCAATTGCCGTTACCATAAACACTCACCCGTATCATGGCTTTATCAGCTCGACATGCGCCAAAACACATAGGGATATGCGGGGCGCCATATTGTGCTCGGACAGCCAATTAAGTGAGTTTGTCGAATGGTTCAAACAACAGGATTTTGCCCGCAACACCACCCTGATTATCATGGGTGACCATCTGATGATGTACAGTGATATTCAAAAGTACTTGGATATGGCGCAAAATCGCGAAACGCTGAATTTAATGTGGGGAAAGGCTGCACCTGAGCAAAATATTCGCAAAGAATTCAGCCAGTTTGATTGGGCTCCGACACTGTTGGAAATGGCCGGTTTTGTTTGGAACAGTCGCAAATTCGGCTTAGGCACTTCTTTATTTTCCGACCAAAAAACCCTGCAGGAAATCTATGGCGAAAATTTAGATAAGCGCCTGCTTAACAGTTCTAAACTTTATGAAGAGCGTGTGTTTGAATAACCCCTGTTACCCGCAAATCCCGTTTTATTATTCTTTAGCAATCGTTACTACTTCAACTTCTTTTTCTTTTGCTGAAGACGGCTGATTTACCACCACCTGCGGGAACGGAATCTCGATACCTTCCTCAATAAAGCGACGATTAATAGCATATCGTAACTCACTCGGTACGGTCCACCCGCTGCGAATATCCTTCACATAACAACGCAATTCAAAATCCAAACTGCTTGAACCGAAATCTTTGAACAACACATACGGTTCCGGATTGCGCATTACAGATTTGTTTTCGCGGGCACATTCCAACAAAATGCTTTTTACTTTTTCAACATCAGAACCGTAGGCCACACCCACCTCCACGCTTTGTCGCGACATAAAATCGCCGTGTGTTTTGTTGGTAACCGTCGACGAAATCAGCGTTGCATTCGGAATTATCACACTCATTTTATCAAAACTCAATAACTCGGTCGAACGAATATTAATTTGCTTAATCGTGCCTTCAACTCCGCCCAAAGTCACCCAATCGCCGACTTTTACCGGACGCTCAAACAAAATAATGATACCGGCCACCAGGTTCTTAATCACATCTTGCAAACCGAAACCGATACCAACCGATAAAGCACCGGCGATGAATGCTAAGCTTGTCAAATCAATACCGATGGCTACAATCGCCAACAAAGTTGAAATAATAAACCCGATAAAACTGACACCTGAAATCAGTGAGTGTTTCACCCCGTCATCCATATCAATCTTCGGCAAAACATTTTCCGCCAAGTGTTTGCGGATAATACGCATCACCGCTAAAGAGCCGAAGAATACAGCGATTCCGAGTGCCAACGCCAGCAGCGAAATCTGAAAACCGCCGATTTTGAAACCGAACAACAACTTTTTAGCCAACGAAAGCATAAATGTTCCCGGCAATCCCCACAGATTAAGCAACATAAACAAGCCTATCAAAATAATTGTCGGGTTTAAGATGATTTTAAGCCAAAAATCCATTTTTTCAACCAGACGCTTGTGCCCTTTATATTTTTTCAGCCACGGCCCGCCGATAACGATTCGTTTAATAATATCAATAA
>JBGUGE010000081.1:0-18171 GCA_045111335.1 Alphaproteobacteria bacterium
TTCAAAAAGAATACGGCTTCGCGTACGGTTTCTCGTTTAGCTCAAAAAATTAAAGCTCTCTGATTTTTTTTAGAGAATCCTAAAATTATAACGCAAATTGATTCTTAGCGAATCGGTTTGCGTTTTTTTGCGGCGAATCAACTGATTATACCGCACTTGTTTAAAAATACGTTGTCAAGAAATTTAATTGCAATGTTCTCAAAATGTTCTATTGAATTTACATTTTTTTCCTGTTAACAATTTATTTACACTTTCTCTCGGGGCATAAATCATGTTTTGTTCCGATTTAGGCGAAACAGACAGCTTAGTCGCCGCAAAAGAGTCTTTGTTCAGGTTTGGCATATATTATATTAAAGGTGTCAATCGCGGGCTGATGCGGGTTCAAAGTGCGATGGATATATAATAGTGAGTGTGCCGTTTGGCATTCGGATATTCACCGCGGGTTTGTTTCAGTTGTTTAATTGATTTTTATGGACGGGAAAAAAAATGGCTGAAGAAGCAATAAAAAATGAAGACTTATCTATTAATGATCAATGGGAAGAAGTATGTGGTCAGTTAAAAATGGAATTCGGGCAAACGGCTTTTGACAGTTGGTTGAAGCCTCTGTGTATCAGTTCGTTTGATAACGGAGTTATGCGTATCGGTGCTCCGACGGCGTTTATGAAAAACTGGGTTATTACGCATTATTCTGACCGAATCCACCGCATTTGGGAGCGCAAAAATCCGGAAATTAAGTCGGTTCAGGTGGTGGTTCACAATATGTCATCGGACGACTCGCTGATTAAGCACATTAAATTGGCGCCGACTCCGCAAAAAATGTATGGCGTTGCCAACAATTTCGGCAACACCGAATCGTTGGCGTCAGCGCTTAATCCGGTTTATACTTTTGAAAACTTTGTGGTCGGTAAAACCAATGAATTTGCGTATGCTGCCGCGCGCAAAGTTGCCGAATCCAAAAACATCTCGTTTAATCCGTTGTTTTTGTATTCCGGAGTCGGTCTGGGCAAAACCCACCTGATGCACGCAATTGCACAATATATTAAAGAAAAAGACCCGAATCGCACCGTGGTATATATTTCCGCCGAGCAGTTCTTATATAAATTTGTGAACGCGCTGCGTTATAAAGATACCGATGCCTTCAAGGAGCAATTCCGTTCGGTTGATGTGCTGATGATTGACGATGTTCAGTTTTTAGCCAACAAAACCAAAACACAGGATGAATTTTTCTATACCTTTAATTCGCTGATTGAAAGCGGTAAACAGATTATTCTTTCTGCCGACAAATCACCTAACGATTTAGACGGCATTGAGAGCCGCTTAAAATCAAGATTAAACAGCGGTTTGGTTGCGGATATTATGCCGGCAGACTATGAATTGCGCTTGGGAATCCTGCGCAAAAAATCGGCGCAACTCGGCATCAACCTGCCGGATAACGTGGCCGACTTCTTGGCGCAAAAAATATCTTCGAGCATTCGCGAATTGGAAGGTTCTCTCAAGCGAATCGCCGCTCATTCGATGTTGTTACCGGGGCACGAGATTTCTTTGGATATGACACAAGATGTTTTGAAAGATATGTTGCGTTCAATTGACCGTAAGACCACCATTGACGAGATTCAGAAAAAGGTGGCGGAATACTTCAACATTTCGGTTAAGGAGATGCAATCGTCACGCCGTGCGCGTAACGTAGCCCGCCCGCGCCAAATCGCGATGTATTTGGCCAAACAGCTGACCTCGCGCTCGTTACCGGAAATCGGCCGCAAATTTGACCGTGACCACACAACGGTAATGCACGCGGTACGCAAAGTTGAGGAATTGGTGCTTGAAGATACGTCTATGGCCGAAAACGTTGATACATTGCGTCGGGCTTTGGAGTGTTAAAAATCTGTTGAAGACTCTTTTTTAAACTTCTTATTTTACGGTAACTTTGCTAACGTAGGTTCAGGATAAAATATAAAAGGTAAAAACCATGAAATTTGCAATAGAAAAAGCTATTTTGCTCAAAACTTTGGGACACGTTCAAAATATTGTCGAAAAGAGGAATACCGTGCCGGTTCTTTCCAATGTTCGCATTGAGGCCGACAATAACGGTATCAGCTTTAAGGCAACCGATATGGATACGGAAATCACGGAAGTTGTTGACGCCAAAATCTTAGAAAACGGCGCAATTACCGCACCGGCTCATATGCTTTATGACATTGTGCGCAAGCTTTCCGACGGAGCCGATGTGGAGCTGACTTATCCGGATGAGAAAGACCAACTGAAGATTGTTTCGGGGCATTCGGAATTTTCGTTACCTACCATCGGAGTTGAGGATTTTCCGGCGATTTCGGCGGATGCTCTGCCTACCAATTTTGAGATGAAGCGTGATGAGCTTAAAGATGTGATTGACCGCACGCAGTTCGCCGCTTCTACCGAAGAAACAAGATATTATCTGAACGGTCTGTACATTCATCCGAAAGATGAAGGCGAAACCAAGGTATTGCGCATTGTGGCTACCGACGGGCATCGTTTAGCTTGTGTAGAGAGTCCGTTGCCGCAAGGTGCCGAAAGTATGCAGGGCGTAATTTTGCCGCGTAAAACCGTGGGTGAAATTCGCAAGTTACTCGATGATACGGCAGCAGAAACCGTAAAAATTGCGCTTTCCGACAGCAAAGTTCGCTTTACTCTTGAAGATATTACGTTGGCCTCCAAACTGATTGACGGCACGTATCCGGATTATGAACGGGTTATTCCGACCGGCAACAATAAAATCTTAGAGCTCGGTGTTAAAACTTTGGCTACCGCGGTTGACCGTGTGTCGGTGGTGGCGGAAAGAACCCGTGCGATTAAAATGATTGCCAACAAAAATCACGTTATTTTAACCACTTCCAGCCCGGATTTGGGTAGCGCGATTGAGGAAATTGAGGCCAGTTACGACAGCGAATCGCTTGAAATCGGTTATAATTTCCGTTATTTGTTGGATATTTTGGCGGAAATTCGCGGTGACACGGTGCGTTTCAGCTTTAAGGACAGTTCGTCACCTTCGGTAATTCACGATACATCGGATTCCAGCGCGATTTATGTTTTGATGCCGATGAGAGTATAAGTTGAACGATATTCAGTCGACAATTTCAGAATTTACAAAACTAAAGTCAGGTGTAAAACGCCTGACTTTAACTGACTTCAGAAATTATAAAAGTCTGCGGTTGCAAACCGAAATTTGCCCGATTATTTTGACCGGCGAAAACGGTTCCGGCAAAACCAATATTTTGGAAGCTATCTCGTTTTTAACACCGGGGCGCGGTTTGCGTGCCTCTAAACTTTCCGATATCAAGCGGATTGGCGCAACCGGTGAGGATGGTCCCAGAGCGCAAGCATGGAGTGTGGCGGCCGATATTTTGCGCAACGATGAAGAATTTACCATCGGCACAGCGCTGCAAAGCTTCAGCAAAGAAGATTTAGATGAAGATGATATCCGCACTTATGACCGTCGCATTGTCAAAATCAATCAGCAAAAAATAACCCAACAGGCCGAGCTCGGCAAATATATTTCGGCGATTTGGGTAACTCCGCAGATGGACCGGCTGTTTTTGGGCGGGACTCAACCACGCCGCAGTTTTCTCGACCGTTTGGTGTATGCGTTTGATTTAGAGCACGCCAAGCGCACTGCTAATTTTGAACATCTGTATCGCCAATGGACACAACTGCTTAAATCCGGTCAAACCGATGCTTATTGGCTGCAATCGCTGGAGGCAGACATGGCGGCGCTCGGGGTAGCAATTGCGGCGGCGCGGCGCGAACAAATTGCACGGCTCAATACTTTTATTGAGCAGGAACCGGACGATGTTTTTCCCGATGTGCGCTTGGAGCTTGACGGCACGATTGAGAAAATGCTTGATACGAATCCGGCGTTGCAAGTGGAGGATTTTTATACCACTTATTTAGCCAAACAGCGGCGCAACATTCTTTATAACGACTACATCGACGGCATTAATCGCACCGATTTTAAGGTGTTTTTCAAAAAGAAAAACATGCCGGCCGATTTGTGCTCTACCGGCGAGCAAAAGGCACTGCTGGTCAGCATTATTTTGGCGCAGACGCAATGCCAGATTTTAAGCAAAGGGTTTGCACCGGTACTGCTTTTGGACGAGGTTACCACCCATTTGGACGACATAAAGCGCGATGCTTTGCTACACAAGATTCGTGATTTGCACCTGCAGGCGTGGATTACCTCAACCGAGCCGCAAAATTTTGAACTGTTACGTCAAGATGCGCAATTTTTTACTTTGAAAAACGGGGTAATATTTTAACTTGCATTATGTCAAAAAACCACGTATAATCCATACATAAAAATCCTATAATTATGCAGAAGTTAGAGATTATCTTGATTGTCACGGTGATTGAAGTTGGAAAACTTCAATATTTTACCGTTGAGGAGCTTTCCGAATTTTGGTCGGCTTTGAGCATCTGTACCGATGAGCCTCAATTCTTTGCCACCTTCAGTGCCAAAGAACAGCAAGCCGTCAAGAAAGCGCTGAAGAACGTTGAAAGAGAGTTGGAAAGACGCGGCCGAAAGCCGGTCAATTTCTTTCAGCTCATGAAGGAGAACCCTCTTCAGGTCGAAATCTATCTCAAACAGTTCAACCTGATCGAGCTGCTGGATATGGAAAACGACATGAAAGAGTACGAATCCTCGGAGATGGTTCACGACTTTCTTAAACTCGTCCGCAAACAAATCTACAACCACATCCCTGTGGCGTAAAAAAAAAGGAACACTCACCTGTTCCTTTTTTTTAATCTGAAATTAACTCCCGTCATATATCATTTTTCATAATTGACGTAGTGTATATATTTTGCTATGTTTGATAAAAATAACTGCAAGGAGAATCGATATGAGAACAAATGAAACAGGTCGTTCGATGATTGAAATGCTCGGTGTTTTGGCGATTATCGGCGTGTTATCGGTTGGCGGTATTGCCGGATATTCCAAGGCGATGAGCGTTTATCGTAACAACAAAACCATTGATCAACTGACACAAATCACAGCCAGCATTCGTGCGCTGTTTGCCGGTCACAGACAGTATAACGCTTTGAGCGGCAACAATGCAATGGCACTTATCCAAAAGGCTCATTTAGTGCCGGATGATATGATTAACGGCAATGTTATGGATAATGTTTACGGCGGCCATGTGGTTATAGCCGCTACCAAAAAAGCTGCAGGCAAAAAGGAATGCGGCACCAACGACCGTTGCAAGGCTTTTACGGTTACTTACGACAATGTTCCGAAGGAGGCCTGCATCGAATTATCCACTCAAAATTGGGGGCAAGGCAAAACTTCCGGTTTGTTCTCGATTTATATTAATGAAACCGAAAAGCTGGCAAGTGTCGGTTCTTTAAGCATCGGCGAAGCGCTGACAGCTTGCAGCAAGTCCTTAAACAATACAATCACATGGACATTCTATTAAACTTTGTTTCAGGCAAAGCAAAACGCCGCCTCAATTTGAAGCGGCGCTTTTTTTGGTCCTGATTTGAATTATTTGTTCTTCAAAATAGATTTACCGGCATAAACTGCCATATCACCCAATTCTTCTTCAATACGAATCAGCTGATTGTACTTAGCCATACGATCGGTTCTGGACATTGAACCGGTTTTGATTTGGCCGCAGTTGGTAGCCACCGCAATATCGGCAATGGTCGTATCTTCGGTTTCGCCCGAACGGTGCGACAACACAGCGGTATAACCGTGACGTTGCGCCATATCAACTGCCTTCATGGTTTCGGTCAAAGTACCGATTTGGTTAACCTTAATCAAAATCGAGTTGGCAATACCCTTATCAAAGCCCATTTGCAAACGTGCCGGATTGGTCACGAACAAATCGTCACCGACGAGTTGGATTCTGCCGCCCAAAGCATCGGTCAACAACTTCCAGCCTTCAAAATCGTCTTCGGCCATACCGTCTTCAATCGAGAAAATCGGGAACTTATCGCACAAGCCCTTATAATATTCCACCATCTGCGCATTGGTATAAGACTTGCCCTCGCCTTCCATTTCATATTTGCCGTTCTTATAGAACTCGGAAGAAGCGGCGTCGAGTGCCAATACCACATCGTCGCCCGGCTTATAACCGGCATCTTTAATGGCGCTGACAATAAAGGTCAAAGCCTCATCGGCCGATTGCAAATTCGGAGCAAAACCGCCTTCATCACCAACGTTGGTGTTTTGGCCGGCCTTCTTCAAGTTTTTCTTTAAGGTTTGGAAAATTTCCGCACCCATGCGAATCGCCTCACGAATCGAAGTTGCCGAAACCGGCATAATCATAAATTCCTGAATATCAATCGGGTTATCAGCGTGCTTACCGCCATTCAAGATGTTCATCATCGGAACCGGCAAAGTGCGAGCCATGGTGCCGCCCAAATAGCGATACAACGGCAAACCGGCCTCTTCTGCCTGAGCCTTAGCTACTGCCAAAGAAACGGAAAGAATCGCGTTTGCGCCGAGCTTACCTTTATTTTCGGTACCATCGAGGTCAATCATTTTGGTATCAATATCAATTTGATCTTCCGCCTCATAACCGACCAAAGCGTCAAAAATTGCTTCATTAACGTTTTCAACTGCCTTCAAAACGCCTTTACCGCCGAAACGGGCCTTATCGCCATCGCGCAATTCCACTGCTTCGTGTACACCGGTAGAAGCACCGCTCGGCACGGCTGCTCTGCCGAATGCGCCGGATTGTAACACAACTTCGGCTTCAACCGTCGGCGTACCGCGTGAATCTAAAATTTCTCTTGCATGAATATCAACAATAGCACTCATTTTTTTCTCCTATTCAATAATATTATAAGTGTTGGCTATAACTTAATTTATTTTTAATGATTGTCAAGCTAAATCACGGTTCGCGCCAAAGAAAATAATATCTTTTGTGCTTGCTTTTTGCCGACATCACATTTAATATAATCTTGTCGGCAAGAGATTGTCGGCGGAGTATCGAAACTCCTCATCTGAAAATTACTCCTCAATAACGGGGAGCCGGTTGAATATATTGAATAGGCCGGACTGTTCAGATGCAGTTTCGAACTCCCCGACCGTTTTGGCGGTCGGTTTTTGTTTTAACAAATTAAGGAGTTCTGAAAATGGCAAAATTTGAATATTTGGTGGATCGTGAAACCCTGAATGAAATCGGGCGCGAATTATGGAAATTGCGACAAGAGCGGCGGTTGTTATTGCATCAGGTACAAAACCTTACGCATATCCCCGAAAGAATGATTGACCGGATTGAAACCGGACGCGGCCTCAATTACGGTGTGGTGCGTAAACTCATAAAATTTTACGGCAAAAATATGCATGTGGTGTTTGAATAAAGTTAAAGGCTTCGGAATTAACCGAAGCCTTTATTTTCAGAAGAACATTACACAGCAGACAACAAATGCGCACAATGCCAATATCTCAAACACAAAGGAGAAATAAAGGGCACCGCGGGCAACCAAGTACTGCTTGTCATAATTAAACGGAATGCTGTCAAATTTAACCAACGCCACCAACAGTAGCATTGTCATCATAAAGTTGAACGCCGTGTGCGCCGCAATAAGCACCATACTCTGATAACTCCACGTCACACCGAGTATCGGCAGGACAGTCAAAAATTCGGCCGCCAGATACAGCACAAACGGAAACACAATCAGCATCGAGATGATTTTGAACGGCGAAGATTTACCTTTTTGGTCGTTCAAAACAGATTCAAAAACAAACAATGCGATAACGGATAACAGCTCCGTAATTGTCAGAAAATATACCATACTAATTAGAAATTAAAAATAAACATTTGGCCGTGATATAACGCTATTCGGGAACATTGTCAACAACTTAAATATAATTATTTGAAAATAAAAATTTTTGTTGCTAAAGTTAAACCGAATTTTATGAGGGGAAGCTAAATATGTTTTCAGAAAAATGGAATTATCGTTTTTTGGAATTGGCTGAGTTAATCTCGACTTGGTCTAAGGATCCGTCTACCAAAACCGGCGCGGTTGTCGTCGGGCCGGATAAGGAAATTCGCGCCACCGGATACAACGGTTTTGTACGCGGCGTCACCGACGGAGTTCCGGAACGTTTGGAGCGCCCTACCAAATATGATTTTTTTGAACACGCCGAACGTAATGCGGTTTATAATGCCTGTTTGACCGGCACCTGTCTGAAAGGTTGTACCATTTTTTGCACCTTAACGCCGTGTACCGACTGCGCCCGCGCCATTATTCAGGCCGGCATCAAAGAGGTGATAACTTACGAATATAAAACCGACGTTAACGACCCGAAAAACACTTGGCGTGACAAGCTTCGCTATTCGGCAGAAATGTTTGCCGAAGCCGGCGTAAAGTATATTGAACTGCCTAAAAAATAAATTTAGAACTATTTTCTTGAACGTCTTTAAATACGCATAATCGACAATATATAAACACCGATTATGTTGATAAAACTACAAGGAGATTGTCAATGAAAATTTTGATTGCGGACGATCATGCGCTGTTTCGCGACGGGCTCGCGTTGCGCTTGGAAGAAATTGCTCCCGATGCCGCGATTTTGCAGGCTTCAAGCTATTCGCAGATTTTTAAAATTCTTAAAACCGAATCGCAAATCGATGTGCTGATTTTAGATGTTGAAATGCAGGATATGCCGTGGTTAGAGAGCTTAAAGCAAATTCATACGTTGGCGCCGAAAATGAAAATCATCGTGGTTTCCGCCTCGGAAGACAGTCGCACCATACGCACCATTTTAGCAACCGGTGTAAAAGGCTACATTCCGAAGCGCTCGGAAGTAAAGGTATTTAACAATGCGCTCAAGCTGATTATTGAGGGTGGCAGCTATGTACCGCCGAATCTGTTGGAAAACACCGCCATAAACACTTTAAGCGGGCGCAACATCGGCATAAAGATGCTGACAACTCGGCAATCTCAGGTTTTGGATTTAATTGCTCAAGGCAAATCAAATAAGCAAATCGCTTATGATATGGGAGTTTCCGAATCGACGGTCAAATTGCATATCAACGCTTTGTTGCGCTCACTTCATGTCAGCAATCGCACGCAGGCGGTAATTACGGCACAAAAAATCGGACTTATTTAGCGCCGGAGGCTTCTTGCTCTTTTTTGGATTTTAATTGGCCGCAAGCCGCTAAAATATCCTGACCGCGAGCCACGCGAACCGGTGCGGCAAATCCGGCTTTTTCCAGTTCGCGCGCAAAGGCGTGAACCTTATTGTTGGAGCTCGGCTTAAAGATACACCCCGGCCACGGATTAAACGGAATCAAATTAAAGCTGGCGCGCAGTCCGTATTTTTTCATCAGGGCAATCAACTCATGTGCGCACTCGAGCGAATCGTTTATCCCGTCCAGCAGCAAATATTCAAATGTGATATAGCGGCTGCCGTCGTTTCCCTGATATTCGCGGCAGGCCGAAAGCACTTCTTCCAACGGATATCGGTCGTTAATCGGCATAATGCTCGAGCGCAAAGCGTTGTTCGGCGCATGCAACGATACGGCCAGACGCACTCCCGTTTCTTTGAGCGCCCGCACGATATTCGGGGCAATACCCGATGTTGACATGGTAACGCGGCGGCGCGAAATGGCTATGCCGTCGCCATCGGTCAAAATATTCAACGCCTTGATGGTGTTTTCAATGTTATGCAACGGCTCGCCCATTCCCATTACCACAATATTGGAAAGATAGCGTGTTTCATTGGTCGGGCTCGGCCATTCGCCGTACGTATCTCGCGCCACCATAAACTGGCTGACAATTTCGCCGGCGGTTAAATTACGGGTAAGTTTCTGACTTCCGGTATGGCAAAAGCGGCACCCCACCGCGCACCCGACTTGGGTTGAAATACACACGGCACCGCGGTCGGACTCCGGAATATACACCATTTCCACGCGCTGACCGTCGGCAAATTCGAGCAGCCATTTACGGGTTTTATCGGCAGACAGTTGCTCGGTGACGATTTTCGGCCGCGTAATCGTAAAGTTTTCCGCCAACTTAGCGCGCAAAACCTTTGACAGGTTGCTCATTTTTTCAAAATCGGTTTCGCCGAAATAATACAGCCATTGCCACAGCTGTTTTGCACGAAAAGGCTTTTCACCGATATCGGTTAAAGCCTTTTGCAATTCTTCTTTACTCAGTCCGATGAGTTCTGTTTTTACCATGATTATTTTTTCTTGCACTTGGCTGAAATTGCCTGATAAGCGCTGGTAAAGCCTTTAAGCGAATAAGTATCCTTGGTAGCGGTGCCGCGGCTCGACTGGCCATCGACAATCATCCGCTCGCCGCGTTTCATCGCCGTTACGAGTTTTTGATCTTCGGCATGATTAACCATCCAGCCCTTATCGCCTTCCGTAAAGGTATTGCGGAAAGTTTCGTTGCCGATTTTAACTACTAATGCCGCCTTCGGATTATATACATATCCGGCAACAAAGCTTACTTCATCAAACGATTTTTCCGACGGACGATGAGTAACAACCGTATAAATATCGCCGCGTTTGGTGTATTTGCCCTCATCTTTTTTCGGGCTTGATGCCATATAGCAAATGACATTGCCGCGATCATTATAAGTCCAAGCCGTCCAATCGCCGTATTCGCCCAAAAGCTGCGGTTGATTGGCTGCCTGAGCCGCCGTTGAAATCAATAAACCGCCAAGTACCAAAAAGTATTTTAACATCAATTTTTCCTTTTTTTATTAAAATTTACTTGGATTATATAAAAAATTTGTATATAAACTATTAACATTCAACCAAAATAACAAGAGGTTTTTTGCATTATGTTCATACCGGAATATTTGGATATGTCAAAAATCGTGCAATCGGGCAAAATCGCCAGTCTGTTTGAGGCGGTTGAAGAACACGGCGGCACCATTCGTTTTGTCGGCGGCGCCGTGCGTGATACGCTCGCCGGTTTGAGCGGATTCGATTTGGACTTGGCTACCGATTTATCTCCCGACGAGCTGATTGAGGCTTGCCAGAACAACGAGCTTAAAACCGTGCCGGTGGGCTTAAAGCAGGCCACCGTCGGCGTGGTAATCGACAACCAGATTTTGCAGGTTGCCTCTTTGCGCCGCAGTGTTAAAACCGAATCGGGCAAATATGAAATAGAGTTTACCGATGATTGGAGTGCCGACGCGGCGCGGCGCGATTTGACCATCAATGCCGTATATGCCGATTTGCGCGGCAATGTGTTTGATTATTACGACGGGATTTCCGATTTAAAATCGGGTATTGTGCGCTTTATCGGCAATCCGGAAGATCGTATTGAAGAAGATTGTCTGCGCATTTTGCGTTTTTTCCGTTTTTATTCGCTTTTCGGTAAAACCCCTATGGATAAGGAATCTCTCGCCGCTTGTATCAAATATAAAAACTGCTTGCGCAACACCGCCATCGAGCGGGTACGTGACGAGCTGTTCAAAATATTGATAACTCCGAACGCCGCCACCTCGATGAAGGTGATTTATGACAACGATATTTTGGCTTATTTCCTGCCTAAATCGAAACATTTGGACGCGTTGGAGCGTTTGGCAAAATTGGTGGCAGATGTGCAATATGAAGGTAATTTTTTGCGCCGCCTGTTTGTTTTGTATCAGCCCAAAGCGGCGGCGGCCGAAAATATGGCCAACACCATGCGGTTTACCAAAAAGCAAAAGGAAATGTTTGTGCGTTGGGCAAAAATCGACTTGCGACCGGAAAATATTATGCCGCCGCAGTCGCGAATGAAGTTTATATATCGCTACGGCAAGCAGTTTTGCATTGATAAAATTTTGCTCGGGGCGGCAATTTATGATTTTGACGGACCGGCGGTTAACCGGATATTGCAGGAAATTGAAAATTCGGTAATGCCGATTTTCCCGATTCGCGGGCGCGATGTTGTCAACAAGGGCATAACCGACGATCGCAAAATCGGGGGGACTCTCAATAAACTTGAGCAAATGTGGATTGACAGTGATTTTAATTTAACCCGTGAAGAACTTTTAAATTCGATATAAAATTTTTCATCATTTTAAAATGCGAACAGCGTCTTTCCGGTTAGGGTAAAGACGCTGTTCTGTATGGAACGTATCAGGTTACTTGTTGTACGGGGTCTGATATGGACGCATGGCCCACACGTCGGCCTCCGACAAGTTGTAAGCCTGCATGGCTTCACGGTTATAGCTCGGATGGCGTGCTATGCGATAACGCACGCCGATGAACACCTCACCTTGAGAATACCACTTGTTGGTATTCAAGATGATATTCTGTTGGCCGCCAAAGCCGCCGCCGCCAAAGATAGTCCATGGCGAAAAGGCGAAATTCCAAGAAGCCTCAATACCTACCATTCCACCTAAGGTGAACTGGGAGTTATCCAGCTTACCAAGGCTCATGGTCTTGGAGGTTTTGGTTCCGTTCTCATCGGTATATTCGCCAGACCAAGCGCTGGACTCCTCGTCGTAGAACGATGATAACTGGAAAGACGCCTCCACGAAGGGGCGAATCTTTCCGTGATGGTTAGCGAAATGCAACAGGTCAATGTAGAGTCTGAGCCCTACCTTGCCTTGATTAAATTTCGCCTTCCTATCCGACTCATCGTCCTCATACACACGGCGGAATGCCGTGTGGATACCGAGTCCATACTTGCGGCCCTCATAGCCTACTTCGAATCCGCCACCGAGGCTGGTGTTATTTGCGAAGAAGTTTCCTTCGCCAAAGGCACCAATGTACCACCCGTGGTTGTCCACGGTGTACAGATTGGTTGGCTCCTGGTCGTTGCCCAGCAACTTCTTGATTTCGTCCTGATGAGGACCCTTCCTTTTCATCTCATGGACGTAGTTGTATTTAACTGCGTCCTGAGTCTTTGCATCAGGAAACTTCTGTGCGTTAACTGTGGTGGCGAACAATGCTGCCATGGCAGCTACAAATATCTTTTTCATTGTTTTGTTGTTTTTGAATTTGATTTTTTTGTTTTTCCCCTGAGGGTGCCGACCTTGCGCCATACGGTGTTACCGTTTTGCCGCCTTACACACCGCCGGTGTGCTTGGCAACAATTATGACAAACAAGGAAACGGTCCTCAGGGTTCAACATTTTATATATTACATATCCATGGGGTTGGAAATCACTCGGACACGTCCGAGCACTATCGACCCCATGCCGGGGAAGAAAGTTTTATTTCCAGGAATCCATGTAATTCCCATTATACAAATCGATGGCAGTCAAACGACCGTCCTCGACAGTAAGTTGGTAACGAGAGGTTTTCACGGAAGCGTGTCGGCCCAATTGGTCTTCAACCATGTGGCCTTCGTCCCAGTTCTGCCCTTCAGCCTCTTTATAGGCCTTGTTCGCTTTCTCTTTCGAGTCGCGAGACCAGGTCATATGAGCGGCTTTGTCCTTGGCTATGGTATTGTACCACGTACCATCCTCAGGATTGTACGTGCCACTATTGAAGTCCTTATTTGAAGTGTACTCAAAATAAGAGAACTCCCAGTCAGGACGGGTAGAACCTGGTATGACTACCACTGGGAGCACACCTTCTTCAAAGTGTAAGCTCCAGGTATAGACATACCCATCGTGAGTCTTATTGTTGGAAACAGTTTGAAGGGCCTCCAACAACTTACCCCACTCCGGTGGGAAGAATGTGGGCTCATCCTGGTCCGGAACTATGATTGTTCCGGGCGCAGCCGAAGTCCTCACATCATTTCCGCGAGAGTAACGGAGATTATCTGCGTGGGCGTAATAGGTATACCCGTCCTTCTTCACGCCATCAGAGAGGCTTGAAGAATTGGTTGCAGATATCTCGACAGACCCTGCTGAGAATGTCTTATCGCGGTACTCCGCAGAGAAATCATTGGGTTCCATTGCGGACCAACGATTCTCCTGTGAGGATGCGTTAAGGCTTGTCACCGAGCTAAGTGAGATATACTGCCTCTTCCACTTGGCAGTGGCGCCGTCCTTTGTATCGGACTTTGCCTCTGTTTTGGTAAGAGACTTAGTCACCCCTGAAGTGGAGTGATTAGTATTCTTCTCCTCGCTCTTCCAGTTGGTATCGCACACGAGACTACGAGAGTCTCGGAAGCGGAACGGTATGCGCTCCACACGGCCGTCAGACCAGTGGATCTCATACACGATATCCCATACCACTTCGTCTGCTGAGACAGTCTCCACGAATGAAGACTTATCCCAACCTTCCTCCTTAATGTGGGCGTTTTCGACCAACAGGAACACGCTTTCGGCAGCATCCTGGGCATAGCCCAAGTACGAAGTACCAATCGCGTTGTTCAGGCGTCTGGTCTGATAGCCATTTCTGGCCTCAGCCTCGGCAACGTATGTGTTGCGCTCTGCCATAGAGGGAGTAATAAAGTCGAAGGTCGACTTAATACCCCACTCATTCTCGAATATGGCTCTTTCATGATAAAAATCATAAGCCGTCTCGATTGGGTTGAGGTCGTCCTGATTATTGAGCATAGCCGAGAAGCTGTCAGTACGTCCGGAAACTTTGAAATTTCCGTCAGTACGAACGTCAGATGCCGCACCGATCTTCAGAGAGTTGTCATACCTCCACGTGTAGAGGAAGTTTTTGACAACTTTATCGTACTCTTCGCGGGCGCTAAGCTTGCGCTTCAGAATAGTCGACTCGGTGATCTCGTGATGAGTCTTGTCCTTCATCAGGACGTCGATGATAACATCGACGCGCTCGTCGGTGTCGTTGATAACCTCACGGTTATCCCCAATCTTAGTCTCTTCGGCAATATCATTCGTGTCCATTTGATAGACACGCAATGTATCTCGAATTTCCTCCTCGCCAGAGGGAAGATTAACGCCCACAAACTCGTAGGGGACACCCCATACGAATTCGCGACACACCGAATCCGCCTTAAACTCCTCAGCTCTGGTACCATAATGAGTGTTGCCCGGAAGGCGATTAATCGCCTTCAAGTACTTCTTGCCCAACTTGATGTAAGGCGCGTCGTACTGCTTTTCGTTCAGCGTATACTCGATACGCTCGAACTTGGAGTTAGCATACACCAAGTTGCCATCCTCCACCTGAGCGGTGGTCTTGACGGCCTCCTCATATACCTTGCGGTTGTCTGAGGAAGACTTGGTTGTTACAGACGGGTCGCTGTGGCTCGTGCGCTCCTGCGAATACTGCAGGGCGACGTCCTTAGCGGCCGCATACTTATCTCTCTCGTGGGTACAATCCACAGATGCCTGACCGGAGTCAGACAGACCGTAGTTTGACTCAGTCACCTTCCAGGTGAAGATGACCTCATGCGAACGTCTTTCGACGTTCCAATTAAAGTCAAATACCGGTTCTACCACTACCGGATCATCCGGCTTAATCGGCTGATCCTCTGATGAGGTGTTCATGTCGGCGCGATATTCGCCGCATGAATTGAACACTACCAGCATAACCATGAGGATCATGGCTATGAGGTTAAAACTTCTTTTCTTTCCCATATGTAAATGTAATTTTGATGTTGAAAAAAATAAAAAAAAATTAACACTCTCTCCCGCTATAATGTTCTCACTTGAACAGCAGGAGGTATATTTAGAATGTCTATTTTTTCAAACCACAAAACCCAACAGAAACAATATCAAGTAAGATACGTTCCCCAGAATGATAGTAAGAAAAATAGACATAAGTAATTTTATTAGCATTATCAATGTAGCACAGTTTTACACGCTTTGCAATAGAAAAATGCAAATTTTTTATTAAATTTTTGACAAATTAAAGAAAATCAGACACATATAGTGTAAAAATACTGCAATATACTTTTAAATATATATATACGGCACGGCAACAAGAAACCTAAAGCGGCAACAAAAAACGCCGTCGAAAGAATCGGCGGCGCTTTTCTGAGCATGAACGGTTACCACAATTCGTTATACTTCATTGACGGGTCGTTCATGAGTTGGCGATATTTCTTATTATTACCCTCCGGCGCATAACTGGACGGGAAGGTATTGATATAGTCAATCATCGGCAAGTGATTCTGAACATCAGAGGTTTCGTTAAAGGTTCCAAACGCCTTGTTATCTTGGTCAAAATAACAATATGTCGTTACGAAGGCCTCCAAGCTCTCTTGCTCAACCGGAAAGACATTCCAGAAGAAATAATCTTTTTCAGCAGTTATCTCATTGCCACGATGTCTGTTTCTGATATCTTGTTCATCAAAACCGCTGGCGTATTTCTCCGTGGCTTTTTCAAACATCGGATAAGTGTGATAGTTCTCCTTTACGTTCAAGGTATTCAGAACAGCTCTGTAGCCATGTTGCGGATATAAGAAGCCCATCAAAATTGCCCAACCGGAAGCATAGTCATTTTCCTTATCTAACGCAGAATTCTTTTCCTTACGCAACGGAATGGCAGCGGTTTTCAGCCAGGTACTCTTTTGGAAGGTAATCGGTGCAAAAGCATCCTTATCATCCGAAGTCAACATATACACTTCCTTGTTGTTTCTGTTTCTGACCGAAACGTTTTTCATCCGGTCTATCAACAAACGAGAGTTAGACAGGTCAATATCATTGATTACACCGACAGGTCTGCTCTTTTCGCCCCAATATTCTTCATCTCGATCAAGATACTCGAAATTAATTTTATCTTTAACGATATTGGCTTTATGCTTTTCGTTGACATCATCAGTTCTGACGATGGTACCGCCCTGCTCTTTATCTGAATCACGATAAGCTTCCCACACAGATTCCGAAGTACCTACAGCAATTTCATTTTTTTGGTTACCCATCTGTTCTTTATTGCTGAGAACCTTAGTTTGGTTACGGTTACCATTTCCATAGCCGGCAACGTGCATTTCCATCTTCCTTTCATAGTGACCGTAATTGGTGCAGTTACCATTGGAATCCCACTCCCAACATTCGGTACCGCCGGCTAAATGAACGCCTTCAAGATATGCCGGATTTTGAGTAGACATCAAATATACGGTCTCACCGTCACTGGCTGTACGTCTGGAATTAATATAAGCATTATACAACTGCAACGACATACCTAACTTCTGCTTTTCCGCATCAGTAAGACTTGCATCTTCAAATTGATCAACCCATATTAGCGTTTTTGTACCATCAGGCTTTGTTCTTTCCAGATAATCTTGGGTGGTCGGGTTGGTGAAATCATCCACGTCAATAGCATAACCCTTAAATTGACCGGTCTCGGCATTTTTAAAGCGTCCGGCTTCAGACATACGAATACTCGCCGGAGTCACCATAATCATACGCGCATATCCCGGCGGGCATTGCGGCGCCGGCACCACACCGATAATCGGCGAAGCCGGTTCATCACTATAGTTCCTCCAGTTATTTTGGCCTAACGAACGGTCTATGTTAAGCCCGATTTTGCCATTTTTATTTACCAACCACAAATTGCTCGGTTCAAGCGAGACACCTTTATGACTATGAGTATCCCCACTATATGCCACTTCCGAAACGTTGTTTACCGCGGTATAAATACCTTTGGTCACAAACACCGGTAAAATATCGCTCAAACGAGCACCGCCGCGCGAAACCAACTTAATATCGTTCATAACCGAAGTATAAGCCGGATTTACCATATAAGTATCGTAGCGGGTAATTGTTTTATTTTGGTCAGTATAATTCACACTCGGATTAAAGTTCGAGTTATTATAGCGTTCGCGCTCTTTTGCGGTGAAGAAATCCGGAACCACAATCCGATGACCGCCCTTATCCACGTTGTTGGCAACAAAACGGCTGGCACGAATAATACCTATACCGTCATCTGCCGTGTGCGAACCGATCATATCCGGATCCGGACTATTGGTATCATAGCGGTTTACATAGTCCTTGGACGGAACAATATCAATCAACCCCTTACGGATGTATATACCGCCTACCGCAACCGAGCGTGATTTACCCGGATTGGTATCACTTTCTGCCGGAGCCACGCTTGAATTGTTACCCGGCTCATGAGTATAAGCGTCTATGTTTAGCGGCTCCATATCAACGTACATAATACCGCGTGAGGCATCTCCGGCGTTGCTGGAACCGGCAACAATATTAACTGCCGCATGGTTGCTCACACTCTGAGGCAAATTCTTTTCCGCCGCCAAATAACGGTAATCATCCGCTTTATCCGTAAACAATGCGTTTCCGTGAACGGCAATGTTATATTTACCTTTTTCGGTTTCTTTATTATCAGTTACCGCATCTGCCTTGGCGGTATCT
>JBGUGE010000082.1:0-16953 GCA_045111335.1 Alphaproteobacteria bacterium
TTCATTAAACAATGTCAGGCATTCATCTCTATCCAATTCAATCAAATCCATCACCGATTTATCGGCACACTTGCTTTCGATAAAACGATAGATAAAATCATCTCTGAAGCCGATATCTTCGGCATCTTGCGGCCGGCAACCGAAATACACCTTTTTGATATTGGCCCAAATAATGGCAGAAAGGCACATCGGACACGGATACGCCGTGGTATACAAAACACAGCCTGACAAATCATAACTGCCGATTTTGCGACATGCGGCACGAATGGCATTGACTTCGGCATGAGCTGTCGGATCATTATCTCGCAACACCGAGTTGGAGCTAACCGACAAAATTTCTCCCTTATCGTTGATAACGGCCGCCCCGAACGGACCACCGATGTTTTGATTCATGGTTTTTCGAGCCTGATTGATTGCCGCTTGCAAAATTTTGTTCATTTTCTTTTCCTTTCCGCTTATGACTTGTATTCAGCTTATCATCGGTATATATAATGTAAAGGATAAAAATATTGCTTGTCAAACACAATTTTATTTGCTAAAAAAGCAACAGTCTTTTTTATTAGGGAGAAAAATTATGGCAGACGAGAAAATTGTAAACGTTGAAGTAGGCGGTATTGACGCGCCGAGATTGCGTTCGCTCATTGAACGTATTGAGCGTTTGGAAGAAGAAAAAAGAGAACTGCAAAGCGATATTCGCGACATTTTTGCCGAGGCTAAAAGCGCCGGTTTTGATGTTAAAGCATTACGCACTGTGTTGAAGCTGCGCAAAATGAATGCCGATGATCGCAACCAACAGGAAAATTGGGTGGCTGTTTTCCGTAAAGCATTGGAATTTTAAGCAAATAACCGCTAAAATGGAATGACCTCGCCGATAAAATCCGCGAGGCCTTTTTTTACTTTTTCCGTAAGGTGTTAAGAATTGCATCAAGCTCGTTGCGCAATTCGGCATCATCCAAATAATAAAGACGTTCCAACGCGCTTTCACTAAACTCGCGAACCAGCCCGATTCTCAGCGTATCCTCGTAGAAACGAGCCGTAAACACGTTGTCAATCCGATCCATTACCCACACAAAGCGTGCTTCAGGTGTTGATCTTGTCTCATACTCTTCAAACAGCTCCATCAACAGCGGTTGATTGAGATTGGCACAAATCTGTTTCATGGCAGAATGTTCCAAATCGTGTTTTGCTTTTTCATCCATAGCTCCGGGGACAATGTCGCCGCAGAGGATTTCCGGCAAATCGTGCACAAGAGCAAGTTGCAAACAACGCATACGATTGAGCTTTTCCGGCGCAAACAGCATCACCAACATAGCCAAACTGTACGAATGATCGGCGTCGCTCTCAGGGTTCATTACCATGCGCCGCATCCAGCCGGTGCGTTTCACTCTTTTCATACGGCCGAGAACATCAGCCAAACTCAGAATTTCTTTTTGTTTCATACTCATATAATTTTTGAATAATTGATTTTTGTGCCTATGATATAACACCGCGTATTCGGCTTGTCAACCACAAATCCTCTGCCGAAATTAATCCAAAGTCAAATCGGCAAATTTTGCGCCGATAGCGGTGGCTAAGGCTTCGGCATTAATTTCCAAAGTCAGGCCGATTTTGCCCCCGCTGATAAAAAACGTATCAAATAAAATCGCGGTTTCATCAATATATATCGGAAAAGACTTTTTCATCCCCACCGGCGAACAACCGCCGTGTACATAACCTGTCAGCGGCAACAATTTTTTGAGCGGCAGCATTTCCACGCTTTTCACTCCGGCCGCGGCCGCCGCCTTTTTAACACTCAACTCTTTATCTGCCGGAATTACAAACACAAAATGATTAAAACCGTGCTGGTCGGTGGGCGCTTCCGTTACCAAAGTTTTGAAAGTCTGTTCTGCCGGTTTATGCAAATATCCGGCCACCGATACCGCATCCAAACCGTTGTTCGGAGTCCATTCGTAGGGCGTAAACGGCACACCGGCCGTTTCTATTATGCGCATAGCGTTTGTTTTCAGCATTTTTCCTCTCCGGAGAAATAATATAAAAAAAACCTTGCTTTTCCGTAAAAAAAGTATAGATATTTGAAATAATTTTATTAAGGAGAGATAAAAATGAAAATAGGAATTATCGGAGCCGGTTCGGTTGGGAGTGCGGCGGCATTTTCGCTGGTGATGACCGGTGTGGCTCATAAAGTTGTTTTGATTGATATGAATGAGAAAAAAGCCTTAGCTGAAGCAACGGATATTGCCCACGCCGCACCGTTTGCAAGTGCTGCCAAAATTAAGGCCGGAACTTATGCCGACCTGAAAGATTGCAGTATTGTCATCGTAACGGCCGGCGCCAATCAGAAACCGGGAGAAACCCGTATTGATTTATTGGGACGCAACGTTAAAATTTTTGAAAATATTATCCCGCAAATTGTGCAAAACGCACCGGACTGTATTTTGCTGATTACAGCCAATCCGGCCGATATTATGACCGAAGTTGCGCTCAAACTCTCGGGATTTCCTAAAGAACGAGTTATCGGCAGCGGTACGGTTTTAGACACGTCGCGTTTCAGAACACTGCTTGCCTATTATTTAGGTGTTTCCACCAAATCGGTACACGCCGATGTTTTGGGCGAACATGGTGACAGCGAAGTTTTAGTATGGTCCAATGCCGAAGCCGGTACCCTGACTTTGGAAGAATACGCCAACGATGTCGGTAAAACCTTGGACGATGCTAAAAAAGCCGAAATCAACGACGGCGTGGTTAATGCCGCTTATCAGATTATTGAAGGCAAAGGTGCCACCTGCTACGGAATTGCCGGTGCTTTAACTCAAATTTGCCGTGCCATCGGCAACAACGATTATTCGATTTTAACCGTTTCGTCGCATCATGCCGAAGTTGAGGGTATCAAAGACGTAAGTTTGTCGCTGCCGACCGTAATCAATCGCCGCGGCATCCATCATGTTATTACGCCGAAGCTCTCGGAAACCGAACACGCCAAATTGCGTAAAAGTGCCGAAACCATGAAGGATTATACGCAAAAAGCACTGACAATGATATCTTAAAATTAAGGCCTCGATAATCGAGGCTTTTTTAATATATTCAGCGCTTTTTATGGTGCAAGCGGGCGGATTCGAACCGCCTGCCTACTTCTTAGGAGGAAGTCGCTCTATCCTAATGAGCTACGCCTGCAACGTATATCTGTATAAGTCGTTTAAAGTCAAAACGCAAGAATAATTTACACTTTGAACAATATCTTAAAAAATTGTTGCTTTTTATGCAAGTACCGCTATAATATGCGCACATTTTTTGAACGAATTTTAACAGAGGAATTTTTGATGCTTAATCCTAAGAATAACGCTGCATTTATGCGATCAGCCGTTTTAACCGCCGTGGCCAAAAGTTATATGGAAAATAATTTAGCCGATATTGACAATGTGCCAAACCTGATTTTGCCGGACGATACTCCGGCCAAACGCGGTTCGCTCGGGCGTGATCGCTTGGTAGTAAAGGCTCAATGTATGGCAGCGATGGGTTATACGCCGGCTTTTTTGCCGATTAATACTCAACTTTCGGAATTGGTGCATGAAACATTGGCACGCACCGCGCCGCAAAAGGCGACGGTTTCGGTTATTAGAGAGGCTTGCAACGCCTGCCGCCAAAAATGTTATATTGTCAGTGACCAATGCCGCGGTTGCTATGCCCGCCCGTGTGAGGTTAACTGCCCGAAAAAAGCGATTACGGTTGAGACACAGGCTCACATCAATCAGGATTTGTGCATTAAATGCGGAATTTGTCATTCCAACTGCCCGTATAACGCCATCAGCCGCACGGTAGTGCCGTGTGAAGACGCCTGTCCGGTGGGAGCATTGGGTAAAGAAAACGACGGCAAAGAATATATCGATCAGGATAAATGTATTTCCTGCGGTAAATGTCTGCTCTCCTGCCCGTTTGGGGCTATCGTGCACAATTCGCAGATTATCGATGTTTTGAATGCAATTAAAAATCCGCAAAAGAAAACGGTGGCAATGTTAGCGCCGGCAGTTATCGGTCAGTTCGGTAACGATTTGGGTAAAGTTATTGCCGCATTCAAAAAATTAGGGTTTGATGAAGTGGTTGAGGTGGCGCAAGGGGCTGATGTTACCACCCGCACCGAAGCTGCGGAATTTATCGAGCGCATGGAAGAAGGTGCTAAATTTATGACTACCTCGTGCTGTCCGGCTTGGATAGCGGCAACAGAAAAACATATTCCGGAAATCAAGCCGTTTATTTCAAGCGCCGGAAGTCCGATGTATTACATTGCCGATATTGTTAAAAAAGCCGATCCGGATGCTCACACCGTGTTTGTAGGACCTTGCTTGGCCAAACGTTTGGAAGCCGAAAAGAACCCGAACGTAGATAATGTTCTGGTGTTTGAAGAAGCAACCGCCCTACTCGACGCTGCCGGTATTAAAGTAGCGGAGATGGAAGCCGATAAATTTGCGGTTGAATCATCGGCGCAAGGTCGGCGTTATCCGCTTTCAGGCGGTGTGGCCGGTGCGGTGGCGTTTATTATCGGCGATAAGGCGGAATATAAACCGGAAGCGATTAACGGCCTTAATCCGGAAGCAATTAAAAAACTTAAACGTTATGCCGTCAATCCGCCGGCTGATTTCAATATGATTGAGGTAATGTGTTGCGAAGGCGGATGTATTGCCGGACCGGGAACAACCTGTATGGCCAAAAAAGCGGCTATTATGGTGGAAAACTATGTCAAAACAAGTGCGGATATCGAGAAAGAGTAATGGAAAAAATATCTTCTGAAAAATTAGCTGAGATTTTGGGCTGTACCGCTCCGGTGGCAGCAGCACAAATCGATAAAATATCGACCGACAGCCGCAAAATTGATGCGACTACGTTGTTTATTGCTCTCAAAGGCGAGCGTTTTGATGCACACGACTTTGTAAAAGACGTGATAGCGGCAGGATGCCCGTTGGCGGTGGTTAATCGCCTGATTGACGGAGTGGCTCCGGAAAAGCAGCTTGTGGTTAAAGATACTCTGCAAGCCTACGGCAAAATCGGAGCTTATAATCGCAGTTTGTTTAAAGGTAAAGTCATCGGATTGACCGGTAGTGCCGGTAAAACCACTACTAAAGAAGAAATTGCTTTTCTGCTCTCAAAATTTGCAAAAACCTATGCTACAAGCGGGAATCACAACAACTTTGTCGGAGTGCCGCAAAGTTTGTGTGAGATTGATATGAGCGCCGAATATGCGGTAATTGAAATGGGTATGAGCGCCAAGGGTGAAATATCGTATTTGGTGGATTTGGTGCGGCCGGATATTGCGGTAATTACCAACGTGTACCCGATGCATATCGAGTTTTTTGAAAATTTTGAAGGTATCGCTTATGCCAAGTCTGAGATTTTTGAGGGTCTGCAAGCCGGCGGTACGGCGATAATCAATGCCGATACCAATTTTGCCGATATTTTAGAAAAACAGGCACGCTTGAAAACCGACAAGATTATAAAATTCGGTAAGTCCGTGCACCCAACGGATGATTTTACCACGCCGGAAAGCGGCGAACAATACCTTTATAACGCATGGTGCGCCTTAAGTGTGGTACAAGCACT
Organism: Alphaproteobacteria bacterium; assembly: GCA_045111335.1. Lineage (GTDB taxonomy): Bacteria > Pseudomonadota > Alphaproteobacteria > RF32 > CAG-239 > RUG410. Next base: position 5,590 of record JBGUGE010000082.1, read on the forward strand.
CGGTTTGGATGTGAAAAAAGCGGCCTCATACATTAAAGATTTCGGAGCACTTGACGGACGCGGCAAACAACACCGCTTAAAACTGCATAACGGCGGTGCTTATACTCTGATTGATGACAGCTACTCCGGCCAGCCGGAAGCAATGATTATGGCAATTAAAAACCTGAGCCTGATGCAAACCGAAGGCCGCAAAATCGCCCTTTTGGGCAAGATGGCGGAATTGGGCGATACTTCTGCGGCACGACACAAAGAAGTCGGGCAGGTTTTGGCGCAAACCGATATCGATATTGTTATCGGTGTGTGTCCGGAAATGCGCGATATGCTGGCCGAATTACCGGCACAAAAAACGCAATATTACTTTGAAAATAAAGACAAGGTTGCCGATTTTCTGTTAAATAAACTCTTGCAAAACGGCGATACAATCCTTATAAAGGGTGCCAGATACTCATCTAAAATGTATCAGGTGACGGAAGAGCTGATTAAGTCGGGAGAAAAGTGATGAAATGTCCGTTTTGCGGTTGTGATGAAACTCAGGTTAAAGATTCGCGCAATACCGATGATAATACCGCCATACGCCGGCGTCGTGAATGTCCGGAGTGCGGCTCACGCTTTACTACTTTTGAGCGCGTCTCGCTTCGTGAATTGGTGGTAATAAAGAAAAACGGCGAAAAAACGCTGTTTGACCGTGATAAATTGGCAAAATCGATTTTGCTGGCAGTGCGCAAACGGCCGATTTCTTCAGAACGGGTAGATAAAATCGTCACTTCGCTGCAACGGCGGTTTGAAAGCTCCGGTGAAAGTGAAATCACCACCGTTCAAATCGGTGAAAGTGTTATGCAGGCGTTGGCGCATCTTGATAAAATCGCCTATATTCGCTTTGCCTCGGTTTATAAAGACTTTAAGGATGTCAGCGAATTTGTGGCAACAATTGAAAAACTGACCGATGAAAATGAGGGAGATGAATAAAATGTCTAAGTTTGTATCCGCAAAAATCAAAATGAAATCCGGCGCCCGTTTAGCGGCAGTTCAGGCAAACTATATGATTGCGCTGGGACAGCTTCCGGTGGACGAAGTAATTGAAGACTTTGTGCAAGGAAAAATCGGTCGTTTTGCCATTGAAGATAATGACAGCGGTGAAGAAAATATGGTGGAATTGGGACCGATTGACACCGCATATTTTGAAAAACTGGTACGCGGAACTCAATCGCACAAGGAAGAATTGGAAAAATCGCTCAACCACTATCTGCACGGCGAATGGAGCTACGAGCGGATGAACGGCACTATGCAGGCGCTGTTGTTGAGTGCCGTATATGAATTGAGTGCAACCACCGATGTGGATACCAAAATCCTGATTCAGGAATATGTTGATTTGGCCTATGCCTTCTTTAATAAAAACGAGCCGAAGATGGTCAACGCCCTTTTGGACCAGATTGCGCACGCGATAAGGGGGTAAGATGGCGGTTTTGAAATTATACGAATATCCGGATGAAGTGTTGCGCCAAAAATGCGAGCGCGTCAACAAAGTTGACGATGAATTGCGCAAGTTTTTGGACGATATGTTGGAAACCATGTATGTTGATAAAGGGTGCGGTTTAGCCGCGCCTCAGGTCGGCGTAACCAAGCGGATTATCGTGCTCGATACCAACCCGAGTGATGAGGATTTGTCGGTACGGCGTCCGATGTATCTGATTAATCCGGAAATTATCTGGCGTTCCGAAGAAAAAGTGTTGTTTAATGAGGGGTGTTTATCCCTGCCCGACCAACGTGCCGAAGTTGAACGCCATGAACGCGTGCGCGTGCATTATATTGACTACAACGGCAAAGAGCAGGAAATTTTGGCCGATGAGCTGTTAGCGATTATTTTGCAACACGAAATTGACCACCTCGACGGCATTTTATATATCGACCGTTTAAGCCGCTTAAAGCGCAGTCGCCTGTTGAAAAAGCTGGAAAAATTCCGCGAAGAACGCACCCACGACACGGCATAATAATCTTTATGAAACGAGCCCCGTAAATTCTGCCTCGGTCAGGGTTTTGATACCGAGTTCCGCGGCTTTTTTGGCCTTACTGCCGGCATCGGCGCCGACAATTACATAATCGGTATGGCTTGATACCGAACCCGCAACTTTGGCACCGCATTTTTGCGCCAAGGCCTTAGCCTCAAGCCGGGTCAACTTTTCGAGTGTACCGGTAAACACCACCGTTTTGCCGCTCAATTCTGAGTCAATCCGTTGCTCCGCAATGTAATCTTCTACTTTAATATATTTTCTTAACTTATTGATTTCAGATATATTGTGCTGTTCGTTAAAAAACTCGACAATATCATTACCCATCTCGCCGCCAATACCGTCGATGGCCACCAACTTGGCGGTTTCACGAGCTGTCATATCTGCCGCCAAAGCATCAAAAGTGCCGTAGTTTTGTGCGAGCAGCAACGCCGTCGCACTCCCCACCTGCGGAATACCGAGGGCATAAATAAATCGTGGCAACGAAATACTCCGACGAGCGTTGATGGCCTTAAATAAATTATCTACCGAAAGCTTACCCCAGCCGGCGCGGCGCTCCAAATGCAAACCCTCATCACCAAAGGCAAACAGATCATCACCAGTTCCATCATTACGCTCTTCCAGCGTAAAAATATCTGCCGGATGCCTGATAATACCATCGTCATAAAACGCCTCAACCACCTTATCGCCCAAGCCCACAATATCAAACGCCTCTTTGCTGACAAAGTGCTTTATACGTTCTTTAGCCTGTGCCGGACAAGTCAGACCGCCGGTACAGCGCCGAATTGCCTCATCTTCTTCTCTGATGGCGTGCGCCCCGCATTCGGGACAAACCGTCGGAAACACAAACTCCACTGCATCGGCCGGCCGCTTATCGACTCGCACTTCCACCACCTGCGGAATCACATCGCCGGCGCGCTGCACCACCACCATATCGCCGATGCGTATGTCTTTACGTTTGATTTCGTCTTCATTGTGTAACGTGGCGTGTGACACCAAAACTCCGCCGACATTGACCGGCTCCAAATCCGCCACCGGAGTCAGCGCTCCGGTACGCCCGACCTGAATACGAATATTGTTAATCCGCGTCAATGCCTGTTCTGCCGGAAACTTATGAGCAATCGCCCAGCGCGGTGTTCGCGTCAGAAAACCCAATCTGTTTTGCAATTCTAACGAATTAACCTTGTACACAACACCATCGATATCGTACGGTAAATCTGCTCTTATTTCCATAATATGCTTAAAATTCTCCTCGATTTCCGCCAATGTGTTACACACCTTATTCAGCGGATTTACCGGAAAACCCCACTCTTGCAATTTATCAAAAAATTCGGCCTGAGTCGACCACTTTTGCTCCGAAACCTCACCCCATGTATAAGCCCACAAGCTTAACTTGCGCTCGGCGGTAATTTGCGGATTAAGTTGGCGCAAAGAACCGGCCGCGGCATTACGTGGGTTAGCAAACTGCTTTTTTTTCTCTGCCCCGTTACGCTCGTTGAGTGCCAAAAAGTCCTGTTTGGCCATATAAACTTCGCCGCGAACTTCCAACACCGCCGGCACTCCCTGCGGCAAAATCAGCGGCAACTGTTTTAAGGTACGCAGATTTTCGGTAATATCCTCGCCGATTACGCCGTCGCCGCGGGTAGCTCCGGATGTAAACACCCCGTTTTCATAGCGTGCGGAAAAAGAAAGACCGTCGATTTTTGGTTCTGCCATAAAAGCAATATCGCCGGATAAATTCAAAAAGCGCCTTACCCCGGCCACAAAATCGGCCACTTCTTCAATTGAAAACACGTCACCGAGCGAAAGCATCGGAAAGCGATGTTCAATTTTATTAAACTTGCTTTGTACTGCCGCGCCTACTCGTTTGGATGGACTATCGGCACGCACTAAATCCGGAAACAATGCTTCAATTGCCGTATTGCGATGTTTAAGCGCATCATATTCGGCATCGGTTAAATCCGGTGCGTCGTTTTGATAATAGGCATTATCCGCCGCCGCTATTTTTTGTGCCAAAGCGGCTAATTCCGCCGCCGCCTCTTCACGCGATAAGTCTTTAACGTCTTTCATTTTTTCTCCCTGATTTAAGATATAATCATCGCACGCAAAAGTCAAAACAATGCAAACTTTTAAACACAAAAAAACCGCAAGTCGTCATATTAAGACGAAATGCGGTATGTCATCAGATTATCAGAACATGATTCGGTAGCGATCATTTTCAATCATAGCTTGCAGCCACAGCTCTCTGGCGAGCTTGGGATCATGCTTTTCCAATTTTTCCCAGGCTTTCACATTTACGTATGCAACAGCCAAGAAAAACGCAATGGCAAAGGCGGCCAGAACAACCAACAAAGCGGCTTTCCATGAAAAGATAAACAAAGCGGCCAGCGCCATAATCGAAACGATTACAACTGCAATCCATAAATACTTTTTTTTCATAGTTCTATGTTTTTAGGTAAATAATAGTAATAAAAAAAGATAATCAGCGTGGTCGATGCTGCAGATCGTATGCGGTAGTCATCAGAAAAAGCATAAATCCCCAACAACTCGACACATAAGCCATACAGAAAGACCATACATTCTCGACCGCAACCGGTCGCCAGTTTTCACCGTAAGTCTGGAATATGTAAACCATAATCGCCAGAAACGGCAGAGCACAACAACCGAAAACGATTGATTTAACACAGGCATATTCCTGAATATTTCTGCCCCTCGGACGCAGTAAATGATACGGATAAGCCGTCATCAACACGGCGCACAATGCAAAAAATATCATATTCAGAAACGGCACATCATCGGCCGAAGAATCCAGCCCTAAGCTGACCGAAGCCAAACTCAGGACGCAATGTAAAAACGCCACGGCTGCAAACATCAGCGGCAGCAACATTTCTTTTTTTCTCATGTATAATTGTTTTTATAATAACTTTTAATCTGGGGTAATATAAATCTGTTTCGACAAAAATGCAAGCATAAAATAAAGTATATATAAAAAAAACGTCCCGTTGTCTGATGATTTCTCAACAAACAACGGGGCGCAAACGTTAGAACAGCTGAAGCTGGCGATCCAGCATCATTTGCTGCTCCCACATTTGGATGCGCACCTTGCGCGCCAGCTCTGGGTTCCGACGCTCCAGTTCGACCATTTCCTGCTCAGCCTTGTAGTGCAAGGCAAACAGAATGCCGAAGAAGGCTCCGCCCAATACGGCCAAGCAAAGTATCGCTGCCACCACCTTAAGCGGCAGTAATACACACATGGCTATGCTGACTACGCTGATTACGCTAAGAGAGATGATAATACTCTTTTTCATATCTCTTTTTATTAAACTCGGAAGGTTTACCTGATTTAAAAAACAACTATCCACACTGTTACCTCCTATGTGTACACTGCACACACACAACATTATATTGCACTCCGTAAAAACGGTTACTGCCTGAAAGCTCTCTAAACTTATAAATGGCAGACTTTGAAACCAACAGCAATGAATAACTATTTTTTTGATAAATCAAGTCTAACTCCCTACGGGGTTTGCTTAAAAAAACTTAGGGCTCGCACGTAAATGAAATTCATACATGAACTCCAACCGCACCAAATACATCCCGCTCATCTCAATCCGAATCGCTAATAAAATTCGAAGAAACAAACATTCAATACTTTAGCGTCATACGAGTTGGTCTATGTTTTTAAAGCAAACAAAAATAATATATATTCTCATTCTTAAAACATAATCCCTAAGTTTAACAAATTCAGTATAACCTGTTTTTGTACAAAAATCAAGTTATAAAATTTTCTGTTTCGGTTGAGCTTAAAGATTCAGGCTTTAACCTCAGACTATTGCAGGTTTTGATAATTGGAATTGAAAATCTCTATATAATTCGGCGGATTACCGGATACCGTGCGTTCGTCCTGCTCCGGCGGCTCTTCTCCGGCGGCCCTGAACACGGCGGCGGCAAATTCCTTTTTGGCTAAATAAATTAAAAACAGCGGACGCTCTAATTTAAGTTTTCCCATCACCTCTTCCAAGGCCTCAAAACTCTCATAAATCGTACCGGCAAACATCAGGCTGTCTTCAAGCTTGACATATTCATTGTTTTTTATTTTTCGCATTTTCCCCTCGTCAACAATAATTCAACAAGGTAAAAAATAACCGCAGTTTGCCAAATATAAATATGGCTTATTGTTTATCTTGAAATATCGACGGCGCCAAACACTACATAAAATCGTATTTTTGCGGCGAGCGCTTGGCAAATTTGAAATTATGTTTGGGAAAAACATACATATTTTTGTTCCAACCTTCAACCATTTCGCTTATAATGCGATTATCGACGCCGAATTCGGACGGTGTGTACTTTTGTGCTATATCATACAACAAAATGTTGGCAATATCTTGTTTTAGCATTTTACTCTCCTTTATGCACACACAAAATATTCCCCTTTTTGAACAAAAAAAGAGGAATATAACCGAAAGTCTATATCAATAAGTCAAAAAAACTGTTGACTTAAATCAGAAAAACCACCGTGATTTGGTATACTTTTTAATCAGATTCTCCATCTCCGGCGTTTTGGCGTATTCAATCACCTTTTTACCGTCATAATCTTTTAATTTGCCGTCGGCTCCGTTTTGCAACAGCATTTCCACCACTTCGGGATCTTCATTTAAGGCTACGGCATACATCAACGCATTGCGGCCGTTATTATCCACGGCATTAATATCCGCCCCGTAACGCAACAACATTTTGATAACCTTCGGCGAAACATCTACCCGGCAAACATTCATCAGCAAAGTACGACCTTTGGTATCGCGGGCATTGATATCATTGACATTTTCCGGTATGGCTTGGGCAGTATTATTCTCGGTTTGCGCATCAACACTCAGGCCGCCCAAAAACGCTTGTGCCAACTGTCCCAAATCAGCATTTTCACCGGCACCGTTAGCCAACATATCGGCCATAGTGGCCAGCCCCGGTTTGCGTTTACCGGCGGTGTTTTCTTTTTCCGGATCTCGATTTAAGACCGATTTTATCAGTGCATTTTTAACATCTTGAGCAGAATCTCCCTGTATTAATGCACCAAGCCAGGTTTGAGTTCCGTCCTCCGGCGAACCGGTTATGCGTTGCATGGCATAATTCATGGCCTTACCGGCAATCGCCGCCCGATTTAAATAAATAACATAGCCGCCGATTATAAACAGCAATAACATTATGGCAGTGCCGATAATCATACCTTTCATAAGTTTATTCATGATAAATCCTTTGTTGGTTGTTTGCCTCATCTTAATAAGAGAATTAAAGATATGCAACATTATTTGTGTATTTGTGCAAAAAATCCGAAAAAAGTGCTTGAAATTTAAAATAAAGTGCGGTATAAGGGCGTTGTTTGAGTTGTTCGGGCGAAAAGGCATTGCCTGACGGCTTGTGTGTTATTCCAAAAAAATGAAAGGGAATCAAAATGCCAAAATTAAAAACAAAGAAGGCCGCTGCCAAGCGTTTTGACGTTACCGGCTCCGGCAAATTAAAAAGAAGACATTCTTTCAAAAGACACCTTCTTTTCAACAAACCGACAAAACAAAAAAGACAAGCTCGCGGTTCTAAGATTATTGATGCCGCCAATGCTTTCGTTAAAAAGTTTTTACCGTTTATTTAAGAGGGAGGATAAGATATGTCTCGTGTTAAAAGAGGTTTAACGGCTCACGCTCGCCATAAGAAAATTTTGAATATGGCGAAGGGTTACAGAGGTCGTAACAAAAATGTATTCAGAGTAGCAGTTGAAAAAGTTGAAAAAGGCTTGCAATATGCTTATCGCGATCGCAAAGTTAAGAAAAGAACTTTCCGTTCTTTATGGATTCAACGTATCAACGCTGCAACGCGTATCCACGATTTAACTTATTCTCGATTTATCAGCGGGCTTAACAAAGCGGGTGTTGAGCTCGATCGTAAAGTTCTTGCTGATATCGCTTTGAAACAGCCCGAAGCATTTGCTAAGTTGGTTGAAACAGCCAAAGCGGCTCTTAACAAGTAAGTTACAAGATACATAAAATCATAAAAAAGAGTTGGCTTTGAGTTTTCAGGCTGACTCTTTTTTATTTAAATCAAACAAAAGGTTGCACAAACTATGGAAAATTTAGAAGAATTAAAAAGCGAAATATTGGATAAAATCAATAATTCCGCCGTATTAAAAGAATTAGACGACATCAGGGTTGCCGTCTTGGGTAAAAAAGGTAAGCTTACCGAAATGATGAAAACATTGGGGGCCTTACCTTTAGAAGAAAAAATTTCACTCGGTAAAGGCTTAAATATTTTAAAGTCGAAAGTTGAAGAAGCAATTGAAAAACAAAAAAGATTTCTTGAAGAAAAAGCCTTAAACGACAAACTCAAAAACGAAACCATTGACGTTACATTGCCGGTACGTCCGGAAATTCAGGGACGTATTCACCCTATTTCCAAAATTTATGAGGAAATTGCGGCAATTTTCGGGCAAATGGGGTTTGAAGTGGCCGACGGTCCGGATATTGAGGATCAGTTCCATAACTTTAATGCGCTCAATATGCCGCCTAACCATCCGGCGCGCCAGATGCAGGATTCGTTTTATTTGAATAACGATCCGTCCAAGCCGTTTGATATGGATGCGGCCTACGTTCTTCGCACTCAAACCTCGGGGGTGCAAATCCGTACTATGGAAAAACAGCAACCGCCTATTCGGATTATTGCCATGGGTCGGACTTATCGTTCCGATTATGATGCTACCCATACTCCGATGTTTCATCAGGTTGAAGGCTTGGTAATTGATAAGAATATCACAATGGCTCATCTTAAGGGCTGTCTGTATGACTTTATGAAAGCGTTTTTTGAGCTTGATGAATTGCCGATGCGCTATCGCCCGTCGTACTTTCCGTTTACCGAACCGTCGGCCGAGCTTGATATCGGTTGTCTGAAAACCAAAACCGAATTGAAAATCGGCGCCGGTACCGACTGGATGGAAGTTTTGGGTTGCGGTATGGTACACCCTAATGTTTTGCGTGCCGGCGGTGTTGATCCGGACGTATATCAGGGCTTTGCTTTCGGTATGGGAATGGATCGTCTGGCCATGCTTAAATACGGCATTCCGGACTTGCGCACATTTTTTGAATCAGACGTGCGTTGGCTCAAACATTACGGATTTACCCCGCTCGACTTTTCTTCTATGACGGATGGTTTGAGCAATAACGGAGGATTGGCACGATGAAATTCACATTATCTTGGCTCAAAGAGCACTTAGACACCACGGCAGACCTGAAAACCATCAGCGATACTTTAACCCGTATCGGTCTGGAAGTGGAAGAAGTTATCGACCCGCGTGACGGTTTGGGTGAGTTTGTTACCGCCCGTATTGACAGTGTAGCTGCTCATCCGGATGCCGACAAGCTGCACGTTTTGTGCGTTAACGACGGCACCGATAAATATCAGGTGGTATGTGGTGCACCGAATGTGCGTGAAGGTTTAATCGGTATTTTTGCCCGCGAAGGCACACTGATTCCGCTGTTTAACGAACGCCTGAAACGCGCCACCATTCGCGGCGTTGAGAGTTGCGGTATGATGTGTGCAATTGATGAAATCGGCCTCGGTACGGCGCATGAAATCATCATTGAACTTCCGGCTGATACACCGATCGGAGCTCCGGCGGCGGAAGTTTTGGATATTGATCCGGTAATTGAAGTATCGATTACCCCTAACCGCGCCGAATGTTTGGGTGTACGCGGTATTGCCCGCGATTTGGCGGCAGCCGGATTAGGTACCTTAAAACCGCTGAATATTGCTAAAACACCGGCAAAATTTGCCAATCCGATTAAAATTTCGGTAGAATGTAAAAATGAATGTCCGGTTTATACCGGTCGCTATATTCGCGGTGTCAATAACCATGCCGAAACTCCGAAATGGATGAAAGATCGCCTGAATGCCATCGGAATACATTCGATTTCGCCGCTGGTGGATATTACCAACTATATCAACTATGATTTGGCTCGTCCGCTTCATGTTTTTGACGCCGACAAGCTCAAAGGCGGACTGACCGTTCGGATGGCAAAAAACGGTGAAAAATTTACCGCACTTAACGAAAAAGAATATGAGTTGACCGATTTTGCACTCGGAATTTGCGACCAAGAAGGCGTACAATGCCTCGGCGGCATTATGGGCGGACTGGAAAAAGGCTGTTCGGACGACACCACCAATGTGTTGCTCGAATGTGCATTGTTTAAGCCGATATGCATTGCCAAGACCGGACGCAGACTGCAAATTGATTCGGACTCGCGTTATCGCTACGAACGTTGGGTGGATCCGAAGTCTAACATCAGCGGTTCGGATTATGCCACGCAACTGATTATTTCAATTTGCGGCGGCGAAGCCTCGGAACTTACCGTTTGCGGCTCGGAAGACGAATATATACCGCAAATGGCTTATTTACGTCCGGAACGCCTGAAAACCTTAATCGGAATGGAAGTAAGTGCTGAAAAATCAATGGAAATTCTGCGCAACTTAGGCTTTGTCGTATCGCTTGAAAACGGCAAAATAAAGGCTGTATCTCCGAGTTGGCGCGGCGATATCGAATGCGAGCAGGATTTGATTGAAGAAGTGGTGCGAATGATCGGTTTGGATAAAATTGAGAATGTTTCTTTGCATCACGATATGTTGCCGAAACCGATTTTGACACCGGCACAGCATAATGCGATGATTGTTCGCCACGAACTGGCCGCACGCGGTATGTATGAAACCGTTACCTGGAGCTTTACCGACAGCGATATGGCACAATATTTCCGTAAGGATCGTGACGCTATTTTGTTGCAAAATCCGATTGTTAAGGAACTCAACGAAATGCGTCCGTCACTTTTGCCGAATCTGTTGATGGCGGTTAAAAACAATATTGCCCGCGGCTATCCGAATATGGCTGTATTTGAAACCGGACCTGAATTTACCGGACGCAATCCGACAGAACAACATGCTGCGGCTTGCGGTGTTCGCGCCGGTCAAACTTCGGCTAAAGATTGGGCACACACCGCACGTGATTATGACGTTTATGACGTTAAGGCCGATGCCTTGGCTGCAATTGCTGCTGCCAAAGGTCCGTATGAGAATCCGCAAATCACAACCGATGCACCGAGCTATTACCATCCGGGACGTTCCGGTGTAATTCGCCTCGGCAAAAACGTGTTGGCATATTTCGGCGAGATTCATCCGGCAGTTTTAAAGGCATTTGACATTAAAACCCGTGTGATGGCATTCGAGATAAATTTGGATAATATTCCGTTGCCGCGTCAAAGTGCCGGAAAAGCCCGTAAAAAACTCGAGCTTTCGCAATTCCAACCGGTAGATAAGGACTTAGCGTTTGTGG
>JBGUGE010000083.1:0-15982 GCA_045111335.1 Alphaproteobacteria bacterium
ATGCCTTGAGTTTTTCGCCGGCCAGCTTGAGTTCCAAATCGGCGTTGGCAAAGTTGCGACGCAAAATGTCGTAAGCCTTTTTGCCGATGCAGATGACGCTCACCTTTTTGTTTTGTTTTAAAAGTTGGCGAATGCGTTGAGAAGCTTTTTTGGCGATGTTGCTGTTATAAGCGCCGCACAACCCGCGGTCAGACGACATAACGCAGAGCTTGTAATTTTGCGGATTATGTGCCGCGCGCAGCATCAACGGCCGTAAGTACTGGATACCTTTGGTCTTTTCCTCGTTTTCAATCTCGGTCATAACGCGCAGGGCGGAACGGCGCAGATTTTCGGAATATCCCTGATTTTTATCGACCAGAATTTGCACACGGCGCAAACGTGAAGCCGCCACCATTTTCATCGCCGAGGTAATTTTCTGAGTCGATTTAATGGCTTCAATTCTGGTGCGTAATTCTTTTAATCCGGCCATTTATGCTGCCTTTTCCGTTGCTTTCTGATATTTTTCCACAAAGTTTTCGTAAAACTCAGCCAAGTTCTTTTCCAAATCCGGAGAAATTACGCGTTTTTCGGCGATTTCTTCCAAATATTCCGGATGCGTTTCATGCATATAATCAAGTGCTGACTTTTCAAAATCTTTGACGTTTTCAACCTTAATTTTGGTCAGATAACCGCGCACACCGGCAAAAATAGAGGCAACTTCTTCTTCGGTTGCCATCGGCTGATGCACCGGTTGTTTCAAAAGTTCGGTCAGTTTTGAACCTTTATCCAAAAGTGCACGCGTCGACTTATCCAAATCAGACGAGAATTGTGCAAACGCCGCCATTTCGCGATATTGTGCCAAGTCGAGTTTCATTGAACCGGATACCTGTTTCATGGCCTTAATTTGCGCCGCCGAACCCACACGAGACACCGAAATACCCACGTTTACCGCCGGTCTGATACCTTGATAAAACAGTGCCGTTTCCAAGAAAATCTGGCCGTCGGTAATGGAAATTACGTTGGTCGGAATGTAGGCCGAAACATCACCGGCCTGTGTTTCAATCACCGGCATGGCGGTCAGCGAGCCCGAGCCGTAGTTCGGATTCATTTTGGCCGCGCGCTCCAGCAAACGGGAGTGCAGATAGAACACGTCACCCGGATAAGCTTCACGCCCCGGCGGACGACGAATCAAAAGCGACATTTGGCGATATGCCACGGCTTGTTTCGAAAGGTCATCATAGAAAATCACCGCGTGCATACCATTGTCGCGGAAATATTCTCCCATGGCGGTACCGGCGTAAGGTGCCAAAAATTGCAACGGAGCTGCTTCGGAAGCAGTGGCCGCCACCACAATCGTATAATCCATGGCGCCGTAATCGCGCAGGGTTTTTACCACCTGTGCCACCGACGAGCGTTTTTGCCCGATTGCCACATAAATACAGAACAGCTTTTCTTTGTCGTTTTTGGCGGCATCGTTGGTACGCTTTTGGTTGATAATCGTATCGATAATGATGGAGGTTTTACCGGTTTGTCGGTCGCCGATGATGAGCTCGCGTTGACCGCGGCCGATCGGAATAAGCGAATCGATAACCTTCAAACCTGTCTGTACCGGCTCATGAACGCCCTTCCTCGGGATAATTCCCGGTGCCTTAATTTCGGCGGTACTGTATTTTTCCGCCTTGATTTCGCCCATGCCGTCAATCGGGTTACCGAGTGCGTCAACCACGCGTCCGAGCAGGCCTTTACCCACCGGAACACTCACAATTTGATTGGTGCGCTTAACAATATCGCCTTCTTTAATTTCGGCATCGGAACCGAACAAAACAACGCTGACGCTGTCTTCTTCCAAATTGAGGGCCATACCTTTGGTGCCGTTTGAGAACTCCACCATTTCGTTGAGCTGAACTTTGTCCAGGCCGTAGACGCGAGCGATACCGTCACCGACGGATAAAACACGCCCGACCTCGGTCATATCCGACGATAAATCGAAATCAGCGATTTTTTCTTTTAAAATTGATGATATTTCATCTGCCTGTACAGACATTTACTTTGTCCCTTTCATAAGCTGTTCCAAAGCATCAAGTTTGTGCTTTACGGAATTATCGATAAAATTAGTACCGTATTTTAAAACCAATCCGCCGATAATTTGCGGGTTGATGATATAGCGCAACAAAATTTCCCGCTTAAAAATGGCGGCTAACTTTGTTTTGAGTAAATTTTCCTGTTGCGGACTGAGCGGTATCACGGTTGTGACCTCAACTTCAGCAATACCGTGTTTTTGCTGATAAAGCAAAATAAATTGTTCTAAAATTTGCGGCAAAACGTTCAAATCATTTTTCAGCGCCAAGAGTTTGAGGGTATTCAGCATGCTGCTGCAGAAATCGCATTTTTTTGCAATCAACTCCAAAACCTCGGCCTTTTGCTCAAACTTCAATAGCGGATTATTCAATTTGCGCAAATCATCGCCGTCATCACTGAGTGCTTTTTTGAGTTGTCTGGCATTTTGATACAGAACATCTGTTTCGCCGTTGGTGGCGGTTCCTTCATACATGGCGCCGGCATACATCATTGCCGTTTTTATATTAGAAATTTTCTTCACTTTATTTCTGCCTGTTATAATCTTCAATGCAACAAATATAAACAAATAACTTACCGATAGCAAGAGCGAGAACGAACAATCAACAGAAATTTTATCAATAATTTTTGTGGGTTGCGAGGTTGTATAAGAGCCAGAACCCCGACAATCATCGGGGTTTTAAGAAGGTTTTATCTTAAACGTATTTTATTTCAGTTTGTTCCAGCCGGATTTTTTCGGCTGTTCCGGTTGCGGTGCGGCGGCAGAGGTTTCCGTTTCCCACTTTTTTCGCGGAGCGGCCGTCGGTGCACTCAGACGGATAATCTCTTTTTGAGCCTGAGTTTGCGGCTGACCGTTGGCTACCATCTGACCGAGCAAAGCCGGTGAATAAAACTTTTCTTCCAACTTGGAATATGCGTTAACAATTTGCTCAATAATCGCGCTACCGGGAGTAGCGTTCAAAATAGTGGCACTGCCGCCGTGGAAAAAGGTCAGCGACGGGCACGGATAGGAGAGCAATACATCGGTATGATCCAATCCGTAAATATAACGCAACATGATTTTCGGCGAAATCTCACATTTGGCAACACTGTTGGAATAAATAATACTGCTTTGGAACAGGTTGTCTTTAATCAGCTTTTTACCGGCCGCGGAAAGTTCTCCGCAAGCACCTTTAATCGCTAAATCGTCCATCACGTAGCCGTCATAGCCCTGCGGTGCATATTCTACCGTATAGCAATGCACTTTTTCAGCCTTGTTGATATTGTGCGCCGCCGCCTGCGGAATTTTATGAGCCAAAAAATCGGACAATGTAAATTGAGCCGCGTTTGATTGCGGTACATCTTTGGCTTCTTCTCCCAAAATATCGTTGCCGGTATCAAACAAATCGGTCTCTTGTGCATCGGCATTCCAAAGCGGAGCCAAACAGCATAATAAAGCGGTTAAATATAATTTTTTCATGGTCGTTTCCTTTGTTAAGACACACTATAAAGAGATAATAGTAAAATTCCCGTAAATTTAAAACGAAAAAATTACTTTTTTAAGATTTATTTTAGATATTTTTCATATACTCAATCAAAATAATTTAAGGAGACTGCTACGATGTTTGCACTATTGGACTTGGGACTTTCGGTTGAAGTCCGTATGATATTTGCGTTTATGACGGCGTTGTTGTTGGGTTTGGCCTGCGGTGCGCCGCTGATTGATTTTCTGCATCAAAAACAGAAAAAAGGACAGCCGATTCGTGAAGACGGTCCGCAGAGTCATTTGCAAACAAAAAAAGGCACGCCGACTATGGGCGGTTTGCTGATTTTGGGTACAACGATTGCGGCGGTTTTGGGTTTTGCCAATATATCATATCATTTTGTGTGGGTGAGTCTGTTGGTGTTGATTATTTACGGGATAACCGGTTTTGTTGATGATTATTGGAAGGTTAAGCGTCAAAGTTCGAATGCCATGACCGCCGGTATGAAACTGTTTTTCCAATTTTTAACCGCGGCGGTAGCGGCAAGCATTATTGTGGCTGCGACTCCGCATAATATCAATACGGTGTTGCATATTCCGTATTTCAGCGATTTGACACTGAATTTATCGTGGTTGTATGTGCCGTTTGCGGTGATTGTGATGTCGGGGGCATCTAACGGCGTGAACTTAAGTGACGGTTTGGATGGTTTGGCCTCCGGTTTATTGATTATCGCATTTGTGTTTTTTATGGCGGTGGCTTATTTATGCGGACAGCCGAATGCCGCGGATTATCACTTGTTGTACATTCCGCGTTGTTCCGAAATTGCGGTGGTTTGTGCGGCTTTGGTCGGTGCCTGCCTGGGATTTTTATATTTCAACAAGCCGAAGGCGCGCGTGTTTATGGGAGATACCGGTTCGCTGGCGTTGGGTGCGGTGTTGGGTGCAATTGCGGTAATGACCAAAGGTGAGATTTTACTGGCAATTGTCGGCGGCGTATTTGTGATGGAAACCGTATCGGTGATTATTCAAGTGGCATATTTTAAGCGCACCGGCAAACGATTTTTCAAAATGGCACCGATACATCATCATTTTGAACAGCTCGGATGGAGCGAGAAAAAAGTTGTGTTCAGATTTTGGCTGACGGCTTTGATTTTGGCCTTAGTCGGTGCGGCGGCTTTGATTTAGGAGGCGTTATGGTTCATTTTTCGCGCAGAAGTCACAATGCTCTTTCCAAATGGCTGTGGACCGTCGATAAGGTAATTTTGTTTGTTTCGTTGGCCTTGCTTTCCATCGGTATTATATTGGATGTAACGGCAAGTCCGGCGGTGGCACGCACCATTCATGTCGATGACTTTTGGTTTGTGCGCAAGCAGGTGTGTTATGTGCTGGCTTCGGTCGGTGTGATTTTTGTGCTGTCGCTGTTCAGATTGAGAACGATTCGGCAAATTTCGCTCGCCGGTTTTATTGTGGTGGGGGCGCTGTTGGTACTGACCCTGTTTTTCGGGTTTGAAACCAAAGGTGCAAAACGATGGATAAGTTTGTTCGGGTTTTCAATGCAGGCTTCGGAATTTATGAAACCGATTTTTATTATTGTAACGGCGTGGCTCTTAGATTGCGGCAAAAAATATGATTATTTTCCGGGAATGTGGATTGCCATTTTGCTGTTTGGAGCGGTGGCCGGATTGTTGCTGCTGCAACCTGATGTCGGAATGACTTTGTTAATTACGGCGGTATTCGGATTGCAGTTGTTTTTGGCGGGTTTACCGATGCTGATTGTCGGGGTGTTGGTGCTCGGCGGAGCGGCCGGTTTGGTGTTGTTGTATTTTACTTTTCCGCACTTTCATGCGCGTGTTGATCAATTTTTATTCGGCAGTGATGAAACCAGCTATCAAATCAACAAGGCCATGCAGGCGTTTCAAAACGGCAACTTAATCGGTAAGGGACCGGGAGAAGGTACGGTTAAGTTAAATATTCCCGATGCGCATACCGACTTTGTGTTTGCGGTTGCCGGAGAAGAATACGGGGTGTGGCTGTGTCTGATTATTATTGCGCTGTTTGCGGTGATAGTGATTCGCACTTTGCGCAGTGCCTTAAAAGAAACCAATTTGTTTGTGATGTATGCCGAGGTGGGGTTGGCCGCCTCCATCGGCCTGCAGGCGTTTGTAAACATGGCTTCGTCTCTGCATATTATTCCGACCAAAGGAATGACGTTGCCGTTTATTTCGTACGGCGGTTCGTCGCTGCTTGCCAGTGCCATTGAAGTCGGGATGTTGCTTGCCATTACCAGACAAAATACAGCCTCTGAGGATAAGGATTTGTACTGATGAACAGTGTGTCTGAATTACATAATTTGCCAGAAATTCGCGGTGTTTACAAGTTTTACGAACCGCTGAATAAATACACATGGCTCAACGTCGGCGGGCCGGCCGATGTAATGTTTTTTCCGGCAGATGAAGCTGATTTGCGCAACTTTTTGCAACAGAAAAATAAAAATATGCCTTTGTTCGTAATCGGCGGAGGTTCCAATTTGTTGGTGCGTGACAAAGGGTTGAACGGTGCGGTGATTAAGTTGACGGATAAGAGTTTTACCGGTTGGAAAATTGACGGTAATGTTTTATATTGCGGCTCCGGATGTCTGAATTTTGCGCTCAAAAAGGTTGTTACGGAAAACGGCTTGGGCGGTTTGGAATTTTTATGTTCGATTCCGGGAACAATCGGTGGTGCCGTGTGCGGTAATGCCGGCTGTTTCGGCGCGGATATCGCTAAGGTTTTAACCCAAGTGCGGGTGATGCTGCCGAACGGTGATGTGCGCACTCTGAATAATGAAGAATGCGGTTTCTCGTATCGGCACAGCCGGTTGCCGCAGGGATGTATAATCTTGGAAGCGGGGTTGAGATTTGAACTTAAAAATCCGGCAGAGGTGACGGCTTTGGTGGCACAAAATGACGAATATCGGCGCACCCATCAGCCGCATGGAATTAAGACGGCAGGTTCAACCTTTAAGAATCCGGAAGGTATGGCGGCGTGGAAATTAATCAAAGAGGCAGGCGGCGATAAAATGGAATTCGGTAAGGTTAAAATGTCGGATCAACATTGCAATTTTTTGCACAATGAAGGTGATAGTGCCGCAGATATCGAAAAGCTGTGCACGGCAATCGAAAACGCCGTAAAAGCCCAAAGCGGTGTTGTATTGGAAAGAGAAATTAAAATAATCGGTCGGGAGTAAGCGCGGTGGTGACGGATAATAAAGTGTATGAGAGTGTTATTTGGCCGTATCGATTGCTCGGTAATATGCTGTTGCTCGGGGTAATTTGGCTCCTGACTTTAGGGGTGATTACGGTGCGCCATAATTTGGTCGGACAACAGATTGATTCACTTTTAAGCGAGATTTACAATAAAACGGCGATTGCCGGATGGGGATTGAATGATATTACCATAGAAGGACGTCACAAAACCTCAAAGGAGGATATTTTACAGGTTATAGGCCTGAAGCGCGGTGATAATATTCTGGAAATTGATTTGCAGGAGCTTTGCGGCAAATTACAAACGTTGCCTTGGGTAAAGAAGGCGGTGGTGTCGCGGCGCTATTTTCCGAATGTTATCCACATCGGTATTCAGGAAAAAAATGTTAAATCGATTTGGCAATATCAAAATGAATTTTATCCGATTGATGAGGACGGAAACATTATTGAAACCGAGTTTGTACCGGAAAAAAATTTGCTGTTGATTGTCGGAGAGAGAGCACCGGAACACTTTAACGCACTGTTGAAGGTTGTGGAAAAAGATAAGGCACTTTTCAGCCGTCTCAAAGCCGCTAATTTTATTTCAAATCGTCGATGGAATTTGGTGTTTGACGATATTGAAAGCGGGATAACGGTCAAAATGCCGGAAGAAGATTTTGAACAGGCTTGGAAAAAATTGGTAAAATTGGATAAAACGCGCGGCATTCTTAAACGTAAATTAACTTTCGTTGATTTAAGATTGAAAAACAAAGTCATCGTGCGTTTGGATACTTCCGACAACAACGCTGACTGATTTGGCGTAAACATTTTATAAGGGTAAAAGCATTGAATCATCCGACGATTGCCGCTTTGGATATCGGCTCATCTAAAGTATGTTGCATTATTGCACATGTCAGTAAAGATAAAAAAATAAAAATTGCAGGATACGGCTATAACGCTTCGTCCGGTATTAAAAACGGCGTGATTACGGATATTAATCAGGCAACGATTTCCGTATGCAACGCGGTAGAGGCAGCCGAGCAAAAGGCTCATGAGCGTATCAACAGCGTTATATTGAACGTATCGGGTGATAAAACGGCTTCCTATAACCGAAGTTCTTCAATTGCTTTAAAAAAGAATCGGCCGATAGGCGAGGCTGACCTTAATAAGGTTATGGAAAAGGGGCTGACCAAAATCAATGTCGGCAACAACGAGCTGATTCATTGCCTTTTGACTAATTACAAAATTGACGGCGGCGAAGATATTAAAGATCCGCGTAATATATACGGAGAGGAGCTGTCGGTCAATATTTTACTCGGTATGTATCCGAGTCTTCCGTATCGCAATTTGGCCTCGGTGGTTGAGGCGGCACGTTTGGGAATCGATACTAAGGTTTTGACGGCCTATGCTTCGGGAATCGCCTGCTTGGTTGAAGATGAGCGCGAGTACGGGGCTACCATTATCGATATCGGCGGCGGTACCACCAGTATAGCAACTTTTAAGGGCGGTTTCCCGGTGGCATTTTCTACCATACCGGTCGGCGGTATCAACATTACGCGCGATATTACGCAGGGCTTAACTACTTCATTTGAACATGCCGAAGACCTGAAAATCAGGAGCGGTTGCGCGTTTAATGTGGGGCATGATGAGCGCGAAACAATCAATGTTTATCCTTTGGGTGAAGAAGATGACAGTTCTATTCGCCAAATGAAACGCGCTGATTTAAATCGGATTATTGCACCGCGGGTGGAAGAAATGTTTGAATTGGTGGCGCATAAACTTGATGCGCACGGTCTGCATAACCGCCAGAATCATCGTGTGGTTCTGACCGGCGGTTGCAGTCAGTTGGTGGGAATCCGTGAAGTTGCCAATATGATTTTGGATAAGCAGGTGCGTTTAGGCGGACCGCGGAATATTCAGGGTGTACCGGAACAGCTGAATAATAACCCGATTTTTTCGACGGCGCTCGGAATGTTATTGTTTGAAACCAACAATATCGAACGTAAACCGAAAAAGGTCATCAGCCATGTGGCCGGTGAGGGTAATCGTTTCACCAAAATATTTAATTGGATACGCCAAAATTCGTAAAATTAGTAACTAAAACTTAATTTATTTGCGCTAAAATCCGATATAACAAAGAATGTCAATTTGAATATAATCTAACGGGAGAATGAATAAATGTCTATAAATTTGGGTGTGGCCGATACCACAGTTTCGTACTTAAAGCCGCGTATTGCCGTTGTCGGCGTCGGCGGGGGCGGCGGTAATGCCGTCAACAACATGATTTCGCAAAATTTGGAAGGTGTCGACTTTATTGTGGCCAATACGGATGCACAGGCCTTAGCTCATTCTTCTGCCGGCAAAAAAATTCAGCTCGGTTTGGAAATAACTCAGGGTTTGGGTGCCGGCGCTCGTCCGGAAATCGGAAAAATGGCTGCCGAAGAAGCCAAAGAGAAGATTGCCGAGTCTCTTGAGGGTGTGAATATGGTGTTTATTACCGCCGGTATGGGCGGAGGTACCGGTTCCGGTGCGGCTCCGGTGGTGGCTCACATCGCTAAGGAAAAGGGAATTTTAACCGTCGGCGTGGTGACCAAACCGTTTAGTTTTGAAGGCAAAAAACGTATGGAAATTGCCGATCGTTCGTTAGAGAATTTTATTCAAGAAGTTGATAGTATTATCGTTATTCCAAATCAGAATTTGTTTAATGTGGCCAATGAAAATACCACCTTGTCCGAAGCTTTTAAGATGGCGGATAATGTGTTGTATTCGGGGGTTCGCTCCATTACGGATTTGATGATGATGCCGGGATTAATCAATTTGGACTTTGCCGATGTTAAAAATATTATGGAAGACAAAGGTAAGGCCATTATGGGAACCGGCGAGGCTGAAGGCAAAGGTCGTGCCAGAGAGGCCGCACATCAGGCGCTTTCCAATCCGCTTTTGGATGATTGCTCGTTGCAAGGGGCTAAAGGTGTGTTGATTAATATTACCGGAAGTCAGGATATTACTTTGCCGGAGTTGGATGAAGCCGCCAATATCATTAAAGAAGAAGTAGGTGACGATGCCAACATTATCTTCGGCTCCAGCTATGACGATAATCTCTCGGGCAAAATCCGCGTTTCTATCGTGGTAACCGGAATTAACGACGGTATGCCGCGTGTTGTGGAGAAAAAGCCGGCAGTGGAAGAGCCGTCGCTGATTGATCAAAGTTATGATGAAGGAAACTATGTTCCGACAGTTGAAGAAACTGCGCCGGAATTTGCGCCGATATCGGTTGATCCGAATACCATAGCATTTACTACTCAAGATGAAATTGAGAATCCGATTATCAGTTTTTCGGATCCGGTTGAAGATGATGTGGTTGATTTGGCTTCTCAAGACAGTGCCGAGCAAATTGCTTTAGATAACGATTTTGCGTCGTTGGATAAGTCGGAAGAATTGCCGGAAGTGCCGCAGGCATCGGCTTTGTTCAATGCCATCATGAACGGCGATTCCAAGGAGGAAGAAAGTGAAAAAGCTGATTTAGAGCTTAATTCGGTGGCACCGAGCGATGACTTTTTCTCCTCGAGAATGACCATTGAAGATTTGCCGACACCGGAAGAGCCGATTTTGTTTGCCAACAACGATACCAGCATGTTCAAAGATGAACCGGCAATTCCGGCCGAGCCGGAAGAAACACCGGTGTTTGAAGAAGAGGAAAGTCGTCCGAACTTTATTGAGCGGGTTATCGGTATCTCGCGCGCTCGTCGCAAGAGCCATGAGGAAGCGGAAGCTCGCAATAACAATAAGTTTTTCGGTGAGCAGAAAACCGGTACGGACGATGGTTTGGATTTATCCGGAGATGACTTGGATATACCGTCGTTTTTGCGCCGTAAATAAAAGCTAACTCCGATAATAATACAAAAACAGCCTGTCCGAGTGTGACGGGCTGTTTTTTTGTGTGCGGTGCCGTTATAAAAAAAATATTGACAAATCCGGCGGCAGAACATATAGTACTTTTACCAAGATGAATTATTAACAGTATTGTTTTAGGTGTTTTTTTTGTGTCGTGAGACATTTGAGCTTTAGATTAGTTAAACATTTAAACATGCATGATATAGAGCGTTGTGAAACGGTTTATATCGTATGGTATGTCAGAATTTTAAGTACTATGCATCCGCAGGTTGTGAAATCAGTGTATGTAAATCCGATGAGGCTGTCGGCAGACACCCTTTTTCCGATTAGTCGATTGTTTTAGTTATTGGTAATTACTTACCGAGCAAAGTGTTGCTATCTGTGTTCCCCCTTGTTTTTGCATCGGGGAACTTTATATTTTTAAAATTATACATACCGATAAGATAATTTTTTTGATTGATTTATTGTTCTTTCGTTTATATATTATGTTTTTAGTGAAAGAGGAAAAATGAAGAGTGTTATCAAAATTTTAGGTTTGGCGATTTGTACAACAGTGTTATCAGCCACTCCGCTGTATGCCGAGGAAGATGATTCGGCGTTGGAAAGTTATAACCGCGCCATGTTTACGTTTAACGCGGTGGCCGATCATTTTGTGATTAAGCCGGCGGCTAAAGGATATCGCGCCGTTACCAACGATTTTATTCGCGAGCGGGTGCGCAATTTTTATAATAATATGAAAGAGCCGATTTCTGCGGTTAATCACACCTTGCAGGGTAATGTTATCGATTCCGGCAAGTCAGTGGGGCGTTTTTTGATTAATACCACGTTAGGGCTGCTGGGAACGTTTGATGTAGCCTCCGGTTGGGGATTGGAAAAGACTCCGACGGATTTTGATCGTACGTTAGCGGCATGGTGCGTACCGGACGGGCCGTTTTTTATGTTGCCGCTGTTGGGACCGAGTACCCCGCGTGCAACCGCCGGTATGGTTGCGGATGCCTACACGCACCCGATTTATTGGGGCGGCTATTTCTCGTCGTTCGGCAAAGATTGGGAGCGCTATTCGTTCTATTACGGCATCAGCGCCATGGGTTTTGTCAGCCTGCGTGAAGAAAATATCGAGTTTTTGGATAATTTGACCGCCAATTCGGTTGACCCGTACAGCACTATTAAATCTGCTTACATTCAAAACCGCTTAAAAATCGGTGTGTGCGGCAGCAAAGAGGCTTCGGCCGAAGATGCGGGCTATGATTTTGATTTTGAAGATATGGATGATGAATAATTTTTGTTGAAAGGAGTAACACCATGAAAAAGTTATTTGCTCTCGTATGTTCCGTTTTATTTATGTTCGGTGCCGAAGCACGGGCGGATATTAATGCCGGCAAGGCTGAACAGTTTATTAAAAACGTAACGCAACAGGGTATTGAGGAGCTGATTAATTCAGATGTTTCGGAAAGCGAGCGTTCGGCACGGTTTACCAAGCTGTTTAATCAGGATTTGGATTTGGATTTCATCGGAAAGTTTGTGCTCGGACGCTATTGGCGTACGGCCACACCGAAGCAGCGCACCGATTTTATTGATGTTTATCGCAAACTGAATATTCAAACATGGTCGGAGCGTTTTAATGAGTTTAAGGGCAAAAATTTTGAGTTTATCGGCACGGAGAAATCCAAGTCGCCGGATCAGGTTTTTGTAAATACTCAGGTTCCGATGCAAGAAGGGGCACCGGCTTCGGTAAAATGGCGGGTTAAGGAAACCGGCGGTAATATGCGAATTGTCGATATCATCATCGAAAACGTCAGTTTGGCGCAGACCGCCCGCAGCGAATACACTTCGTATATTCAGAAATCGCCGAACGGGATTGACGGGTTGATTGCCGATTTGAAGGCAAAACTGAAGTAATATTCGGCGGTTATGGTCGCAATGTCCCCCTGTTTGCCGTGGCAGGCAGGGGGCTTTGTTTTATATAAGAAAATTAATTTTTGCATATTTATTGATTTTAGGGCTTGCCAAGTACTCTAAAATGTGTTATGTTAATTTCGATTTTTGACGGAGAAACTCGGTTGAAATGATTGTAGACGGTAATAATACAAAACAGAGAAATATTTTAATAAACAAATGTTTTTACCAGACCACCGTGAAGATAATGCACTTCTTTGCGGAAAAGGGCGACCACGACTTTGCCAACAAAACTTTGGAAGTTATTGCCGCTTATCACGATATTATCCAAAAAAAGAAGCGTAACAATTTTGATGCCGATTATAATGCGGCATTTGAGACTATTGATACGGCCATTCGCAATGTGGCCAACAAGGTGTTTTATACGTTCGGTTCCGACAGTTATGACAAGGCATATGCATCGTTTTGTGATTATAACTACATTCAAACAGTGCGCGGACAGCTTCATAACAAAAGTTTTTATCAAAAAAAGTAAACTGTGAATCTTTTATGATTTCCGTTGAGTCTTGTTTGCTTTTATTTAATAATAAAGCATCGGGAATATTTTTGTGAGGTGTAAAATGAAGCAAATTTCGGTTATTGGCTGCGGTCGTTGGGGAACATTTTTGGGTTGGTATATGGCCAATCGTACGGCAACGGAGTCGGTTTTATTATACGGGTTGGACGGTTCTCCGACTTATGAAGAGCTTAAAAATGAGCGTAAAAACGAATATTTGAGCCTCAGTGACAATATGTATGTAACCACCGATTTGAATAAAACTCTGCAAAATGATTTCATCATAATTTCGATTAATTGCCAAGGGTTGCGCGGGTTGGCCAAACAGCTTAACGGCTATAATATTGAGGGCAAAACGTTTTTGCTGGCAATGAAGGGGTTGGAGGAACCGTCGGCCGAGATTTTGGTTGATGTATTCCTTTCCGAGATGACCCAGAAAGTCCACGTTGCAACTTTGGGCGGCCCGGGACACGTTGAGGATTATATGAAAAACGTGCCGTCTGCCGCGGTGATTGACAGTTATGAGCCGGAAACTCAAGACCGAGTGATTAAGATGATGTCGAGCAATCTGATTCGTTTTTATTACGGTACCGATATTGTCGGCAATCAGGTCGGGGCCGCGCTTAAAAACGTTATCGGTATTGCCGCCGGTATTTTGGACGGGTTGAATTGGTACGGCCTTAAAGGGGCACTGATGACGCGAGCACCGATAGAGGTCGGGCGTTTGATTGCGCAAAAGGGCGGTAATCCGAGTTCGGTGTACGGTTTGGCGCATTTGGGTGACTATGAGGCAACGCTGTTTTCTCGCAACAGTCACAATCGCATGTTTGGAGAATTGTTAGCCAAAGGCGAAGCTTATAACAAGTCGGCAGAGGGAGTAGGTACCTTAAAGGCAGTTAAAGCGATTGCCGATCGCGAAAACTTAGAAATGCCTATTTGTCAGGCGTTGTATAAGGTGGTGTTTGAAGGTGCCGATATTCAGTCCACTATTCGCGGTTTGTTTGACCGACCGTTGAAGAAAGAATTTGATAAGGTTGTCTGAACGGACATATAAGTAATTGCTTTAAAAGAAAATCCCCTCGGGTAGTTGCCAAACCGAGGGGATAATCATCTTTATATATTGATCTAAAATAAAAAAGCAAAAAAAAACCTCCGGGAACCTTACTAACCGGAGGGCAAAGTATCGCTATACTTTAATAAAATTGAAATACCATGATCAATCAAATTAACATAGTCGGGAATTTCACAATTGCCGACACAGCCAAATCTGTCTCACGACAGAATGATGATTTATAACGTTAACCAGATTATTGCGTCTCACGACGTTACTTATGGTATAAAAATAATTTAATTGTTTAATCAAACAATACCATCACAAAAAATCTATAATTATAAAAAATTCGGTTGTAATGTAGCACTAAAAAGCGTGATGTCAAGAAAAAAAATCCCTCGGGTGTTCAACCCAAGGGATTGCATAAAAATGCGCTAAAAATGTACGTATGCGGCAGCGTTTCGCAACGGTGCGGCTATAAACTTTAATAAGCTTTGCAGTACCAAACATTTATAACTGCAAAGTCGTCCACACCATCTGTCTCGCGACAGTTATGTGTGAACTCGGGTAACTGTTTTTTGGTATCTCACGACAGCAAAAACGCTTTAATAAACAAAATATATATATATAAATAGACCTTATCGGTTGCCATATATAACACTAAAATTTGCGCTGTCAAGCAAAAATGCCGTCAAAAGTTGCTGCCTGATAAGGCACCTCCGTAATCCGGCTACGCCGTCTTAGTTTGTTCTCATCCGACCCAAACAAAAAAAGACGTCCTTGCGGACGCCTTCTTTTAGTGGTAGCGAGGGTCGGATTGTTCCGCTTCGCGTTTCCTTCGCGCTCATCGGCCGTGCCGATTTCGCTTGGCGTCAAACCTCCGTAATCCGGCTACGCCGTCTTAGTTGGTTCTCATCCGACCCAAACAAAAAAAGACGTCCTTGCGGACGCCTTCTTTTAGTGGTAGCGAGGGTCGGATTCGAACCAACGACACGCGGATTATGATTCCGCTGCTCTAACCAACTGAGCTACCCCGCCAAAGTCTGGAATAGATTATTACAATGTATCTTGACACTTGTCAATATTATTTTTTGATTTTTTTATAATTTTTTCGCTCCGGCAACGAAAACTCATATATCAGCAGGATTATTCCCGAAATTATCAACGGCATTAAATAATATATTATACGATACATAATCAAAACCGCAAACAGAGTTGCCTGATTTTGCTCGTCCGGCAACAAATTGGTAAACACTACTTCAAATACCCCCAATCCTCCCGGTACCTGACTGTATACGCCGAGCAATTGCGCCACGATAAAAACGCCGATAAAGGTAAAAAACGGAATATCTATGTAGCTTTCCATAATAAAATATAACACCAACGACGCCATCAAAATATCGGCACTGCCGATCAGCATTTGCGCCAATGCCATACGCGGCGAGGGTGTATCAAACTCAATTTCTTTTATTACAATCGGCTTTTTATAAAACGTACAGCCCCAAAAATAAAACAGCAGGCCGCCGGCCGATAACAGCAAAATAACCAGATTAATGTAGCGCGAAGACACCGAGGTCAAAATATGTTGGGGCGAACATACAAAACCGATAATTACCAAAAAAAAGCAGGCAATTAAATAAGTGAAACCCGAAAACGTGACAATTTTAACAATATCTCCGGCCGGAATTCGCCAACGGGTGTACAGCCGATACCGAATGGCACCTCCGGATACAATCGCATGCCCCGCATTGTTGCTGACGGCAAAGCCGATAAAACCGGCAAACATCCATTTCCATGCCGCCAATTTGTGTTTGATGTATTTCAGTGCCAAAAAATCATACGACGAC
>JBGUGE010000084.1:0-28430 GCA_045111335.1 Alphaproteobacteria bacterium
GGTTAAAGAGGGAGATACGGTAAAGCAGGGTGATATCATCGGTTTGGTCGGTAAAACCGGCCGTGCCACCGGTGCGCATTTGCACTGGGGAGCGTCACTCAATAATGTGCGCTTTCGGCCGCATTCGCTGTTGAATATAAATACCAAACAATGCCGTGAAATTATGGAAAATGACAAGAAAAAAAGAGACTGAAGATGACTGAGATACAGATTATTTTACTTTCATTATTGCAGGGAATCACCGAGTTTTTGCCGGTAAGTTCGAGCGGACATTTGATTTTGTTTTCAAAATTTACCGCCTTTCCCGATCAAGGTCAGGCGATGGATGTGGCGTTGCACATCGGCTCGATTATTGCGGTTATCATTTATTTTGCGCCTACATTGTGGGAAATTTTGAAGGGTTTGTGGAAAAATCGCTTTCTGCCTAATTTTAAAGATGAAGGATGTCAACTTTTTTATTTGTTGCTATGTGCTACCGTACCGGTGGTGGTGTTTGGTACGGTGCTTAAATATTTCGGTACCGAATGGTTGCGCAGTACCAAGCTCATCGGGTGGAATATTTTGCTTTACGGTATTTTGTTGTGGGTTATCGATAAAGTTTCGCTGACGGCTTTGCAAATCAAAAATCTGCAAATCAAAGACGCTGTTTTGATTGGTTTGGCGCAATGTTTGGCTTTGCTTCCGGGAACCAGTCGTTCGGGTATAACCATTACAATGTGTCGTTTTTTAGGCTTGGAGCGGCGAGAGGCCGCAAAATTCTCGATGTTGCTGTCCATACCGGCAATTTTGGCGGCCGGAATGCTTGCCGGATATCAGTTGTGGCAAGAGGGGAATATGCAACAAATAGCAGATGCTACAGATGCGGTCGGGTATTCGTTCTTGTTCTCGCTGATGGCGATTTTTGTGTTGATGCAATGGCTTAAAAAGTGGACCTTTCTTCCGTTTGTGATATATCGTGTTTTGCTCGGCACAGTACTGTTGCTCGATGCTTACGGCATTTATGACGTATCGAGTATGCTGCTGAAATAAAAAAAGTATTAAACATGAAGAAAATGTGTTGACAGTATTATAAAAAGCGATTATACAGTCAATGTCATGTTGCCCTGATGGCGGAATTGGTAGACGCGCATGCTTCAGGTGCATGTTGCCCCAGGCAGTGGAAGTTCGAGTCTTCTTCAGGGCACCAATAAAAAAATCTCTCCCTTGCGGAGAGATTTTTTTATTGGTATCCGGAGTACGCGAACTTCCACGAGGAAGTTCGACCACCAGCGAAAGGCAGATGGCAGTATGTCGGTCGCCGTCAGACGATGAGCAAAGGGGCGGGCGAGGCAATTATGCCGAGGCCAGTCTTCTTCACAAAACGCAGTTTTGTTCAGTAATCTCAAAAAAATTAAGTAATTTTAAATAAAAATACTTGCAAAAAGATAAAAAAAAATATATACTTCGCGCAGTTTAATATGCGATTTAAAAATCCATGCTTTTATTATTTGGCGAATAAGGTCGAGAGGGCACATTTTACCGAGGGTTCGGTCTTATTCTTTTTCAGCAGTTTAACAGTTTTAACCTTCTGTTGACGGGATTGAATTTATTCAAAAGAATTGTCGCAGAATCAATATTTTAGAAGGGAAAAATACATGAGTGACTCTTATACGGGCAAAAAGCGTGTAAGAAAAAATTTCGGCCGAATCGATGCCGTTATGGATATGCCGAATTTAATTGATGTGCAAACCGGTTCATACTCCAGTTTTATTAATAATGTTGATATCAACGGGGATCACTGCGAGTTTGGTCTGGAAGAAGTTTTCAAATCAATCTTTCCGATTAGTGATTACGCCGGTAACGGTGAATTGGAATTCGTCGGTTATGTTTTAGACAAGCCGAAGTATGACGAAGAAGAGTGCATCCGTCGTGACATGACCTATGCTGCGCCGATTAAGGCGACGTTGCGTTTGGTGGTGTTTGATGTTGACGAAGCTACCGGTTCGCGTTCCATTCACGATGTTAAGGAACAGGAAGTTTATATGGGCGATATTCCGTTGATGACGGAAAAAGGTACGTTTATTTTTAACGGTACCGAGCGCGTGGTCGTTTCGCAAATGCACCGTTCACCGGGAGTGTTCTTTGACAGCGACGGCGGCAAAAACGTATCATCGGGTAAAAAGCTGTTTTCAGCCCGTATTATTCCGTACCGCGGTTCTTGGCTTGATTTTGAGTTTGATGCCAAAGATTTGATTTATGCGCGTATCGATCGTCGCCGCAAATTGCCGGTAACCTCCATCTTTTATTCGCTGTATTCGAAAGAAACCGAAGAAAAAATGGCTCAGGCCGCCAAAGAAGGCAAGGAAATTGCGCTTGAAGACATCAAGGGTATGGATAAGGAAGAAATTTTAAATTACTTCTATGAAACCGAAAGCTATATTGCCGATAAGAAAGCTTGGAAGATGAAGTTTGAACCGAGCCGCATGAAAGGTGTAAAGTTTGATTTTGCGCTGATTAATGCCGCTACCGGTGAAGAAGTTTTGGAAGCCGGCAAAAAACTGACCCCGAGAAGTGCCCAAAAATTGGCTGATGAAGGTTTGGAATATTTCAAGGTCGGTAAAGAACAGATGTACGGTAAATTCTTGGCTAAGAATATCGTTGTGGTAAAGACCGGTGAGGTTTTGGCCGAAGCCGGTGATGAAATCAATGAAGAATTGTTGGATAAATTGGCCGAAAATAAAATTAAAGAAGTTGAAACACTGTATATTGACGGTTTGAACGTAGGTCCTTATATCAGAAACACTTTGGAAGCGGATAAAAATAAGAATCGTCAGGAAGCGCTGTTCGATATTTATCGCGTAATGCGTCCGGGTGAACCGGCAACTTTGGAAGCTGCCGATGCCTCCTTCAAACAACAGTTCTTTGATTCCGAACGCTATGATTTGTCGGCGGTCGGCCGCGTGAAGATGAACGCCTCGTTGAACATTCCGTTCAGCGAAGCTCCGGACACACTCAGAGTTCTGCGCAAAGAAGATATTTTGCTGATTGTTAAGAAATTGGTGGAAATTCGTGACGGTCGCGGCCAGGTTGATGATATTGACCACCTCGGCAATCGTCGTGTCCGCTCGGTCGGCGAATTGATGGAAAACCAATATCGTATGGGCTTGCTCAGAATGGAACGCGCCATCAAAGAAAAGATGAGTGCCGAAGTTTTGAACAACGTTAAGCCGCAGGATTTAATCAATGCCAAACCGATTGCCTCGGTTATTCGCGAGTTCTTCGGTTCTTCGCAGTTGTCACAATTTATGGATCAGAACAATCCGCTGTCGGAAATTACGCATAAGCGTCGTTTGTCAGCCTTGGGCCCGGGCGGTTTGAGCCGTGATCGTGCCGGCTTTGAAGTTCGCGACGTGCATCCGACTCACTATGGTCGTATCTGCCCGATTGAATCTCCGGAAGGTCCGAACATCGGTTTGATTAACTCTTTATCTACATACGCGCGCGTGAACAAATACGGCTTTATCGAATGTCCGTATCGCAAGGTTATAAACGGCGTTGTGACCGATGAAGTGGTATATTTGTCGGCCGATGACGAAGGCAAGGTGGTTATCGCCGAGGCCAACGCTAAGGTAAAAGAGGACGGCCATTTTGAAAATGATTTGATTACTTGTCGTCGTGGCGGTGAAGTTGAGTTTGATAAACCGGAAGACATTAACTACATTGACGTTTCGCCAAAACAGTTGGTGTCGGTGGCGGCGGCATTGATTCCGTTCTTGGAAAACGATGACGCTAACCGCGCGTTGATGGGTTCAAACATGCAACGTCAAGGTGTGCCTTTGCTGCGCAGTGAAGCTCCGCTGGTCGGTACCGGTATTGAAGCAACGGTGGCAAAAGATTCCGGTGCAACTTTGGTGGCCAAATATGACGGTGTGGTTGATGCGGTTGATGCAAATCGTATCGTTATTCGTACCGACGGCGATGAAGTGCGTGACGCCGGTGTTGAAATTTATAAACTTTCCAAATTCCGTCGTTCCAACCAGAACACTTGTATTAACCAAGTGCCGCTGGTAAAGGTGGGAGACCATATTAAGAAAGGCGATATTATCGCTGACGGTCCGTGTACCAATTTGGGCGAGCTCGCTTTGGGTAAGAACCTGTTGGTGGCATTTATGCCGTGGAACGGTTTGAACTACGAAGATGCTATTTTGCTTTCGGAACGTATTTCTCGCGATGATGTATTGACCTCGTTGCATATTGAAGAATTTGAGGTTATGGCTCGTGATACCAAACTCGGTCAGGAAGAAATCACCCGTGATATTCCGAATGTAAGCGAAGATGCCTTGCGTAACCTTGATGAAGCCGGTATCGTATATGTCGGTGCTCACGTTAAGGCCGGCGATATTTTGGTCGGTAAGGTTACCCCGAAGGGTGAATCTCCGGTAACTCCGGAAGAAAAACTCTTGCGCGCCATTTTCGGTGAAAAGGCCAGCGATGTTCGTGATACGTCATTACGTGCTCAACCGGGTGTTGACGGTATCGTGGTTGATGTCCGTATTTTCTCGCGCCGCGGTGTGGAAAAAGACGAACGTGCTTTGGCTATTGAACAGGAAGAAATTTCCGCTTTGGCTAAAGACCGCGATGACGAAATGGCAATTATTCGCCGCAACTATCAGGCTCGTATGGAAAAGATGCTGGTAGGTCAGACGGTTGTCGATGGTCCGAAAGGCTTTAAGAAAAACGAAAAAATCACCGCTGAAAAATTGGCGGAATTCCCGGTTGCCAAGTGGAAAGAAATCGTGGTTAAAAACGAAGACATTATGGGCAGAATAGAGGAATTTAACGGCGCATTTGATGCTCGTATGGCCGATATTAAAGCTCATTATGACGATAAAGTAGCCAAGGTTCAACGCGGTGACGACTTATTGCCGGGCGTGTTGAAATTGGTTAAGGTGTTTATTGCCACCAAGAGAAAAATGCAAACCGGTGATAAGATGGCCGGTCGTCACGGTAACAAAGGTACGGTTTCGCGCGTGTTGCCGTTGGCCGATATGCCGTACACCGAAGACGGTACGCCGGTTGATGTGGTGTTGAACCCGCTGGGTGTTCCGTCACGTATGAACGTGGGGCAAATTTTGGAAACTCACCTCGGTTGGGCCGCTAAAGAATTGGGTGCACAGCTTAACGAAATGTGCGAGCAATATAAGCGCGGTGAAAAGACGGCTGATGAACTGAATAAGCGCTTAAAAGAAATATATGGCGAAAAACAGTATAAGAAGGAAGTCGCAACCTTAACCGAAGATGAAAAGATGGAAATGATTTCCAATCTCAAGAAGGGTGTACCGATGGCAACTCCGGTATTCGACGGTGCAACCGGTGATGACATTAATAATATGTTATCTATGGCCGGATTGCCGACATCGGGACAAATTGATCTTTATGACGGTCGTACCGGCGAAAAATTTGATCGTAAGGTTACGGTCGGAGTAATGTACATGATTAAACTTCACCACATTGTTGATGAAAAGATGCATGCACGTTCGGTCGGCCCGTACGGTTTGGTTACGCAACAACCGCTCGGCGGTAAGGCACAATTCGGCGGCCAACGTTTCGGTGAGATGGAGGTGTGGGCGTTGCAGGCATACGGCGCTGCCTATACTTTGCAGGAAATGCTCACCATTAAATCCGATGACGTTGATGGCAGAACCAGAGTTTACGATGCGATTGTCGATGGCGAAGACAGCTTTGATACCGGTATTCCGGAATCATTCAACGTGTTGGTCAAAGAAATCAAATCTTTGTGCTTGAATGTTGAAATGTTAAACCAAGATGATTAATTCGGGGGAGTTTTAGAGAATGAGTAATGAATTAGTAAATGTAATGGATCAGCAACAACTTGCTGCCGACAGCTTTGAGGCAATTAAAATCTCGATTGCTTCTCCGGAACAGATTCGTTCGTGGTCTTACGGCGAAGTCAAAAAGCCGGAAACCATTAACTATCGTACGTTTAAGCCGGAAAAAGACGGTTTATTCTGTGCCCGTATTTTTGGTCCGGTTAAGGACTATGAATGCTTGTGCGGTAAGTATAAACGTATGAAAAGCCGCGGTATTGTCTGCGAAAAGTGCGGTGTTGAAGTCACACTTTCCAAAGTTCGTCGCGAGAGAATGGGACATATCGAATTAGCGGCACCGGTTGCGCACATTTGGTTTTTGAAATCTTTGCCGTCGCGCATTTCTACTTTAACCGATATTCCGGAAAAGTCATTGGAGCGCGTGCTCTATTTTGAGAACTATATCGTGATTGAGCCGGGTTTGACCGACTTACAGGTTAATCAGCTGATGACTGAGGAAGAATATCAGGATGCTATCGATAAATTCGGCGAAGATGCTTTCAGAGCTGGTATCGGTGCGGAAGCTTTGCGCGAAATTCTTTCCAATATCGATTTGGAAGTCGAACGCGATGCTATGCGTTTGGAATTGCAGGAAACCACATCGGAATCCAAGCGCAAAAAATTGGTAAAGCGCCTGAAACTGGTGGAAGCTTTCATTCACTCCAATGCTAAGCCGGAATGGATGATTCTGACTGTATTACCGGTTATTCCGCCTGATTTGCGTCCGCTCGTTCCGTTGGACGGCGGTCGTTTTGCCACATCGGACTTGAACGATTTGTATCGTCGTGTGATTAACCGTAACAATCGTCTGAAGAGATTAATCGAATTGCATGCGCCGGATATTATTGTCCGCAACGAAAAGCGTATGCTTCAGGAATCGGTTGATGCCTTGTTTGATAACGGCCGTCGCGGTCGTGCCATCACCGGCACCAACAAGCGTCCGCTTAAATCTTTGGCTGATATGCTTAAAGGTAAGCAAGGTCGTTTCCGCCAAAACCTTTTGGGTAAACGTGTTGACTATTCCGGTCGTTCGGTTATTACCGTAGGTCCGGAGCTGAAAATGCATCAATGCGGTTTGCCGAAGAAAATGGCTCTGGAGTTGTTTAAGCCGTTTGTTTATGCCAAATTGGAGCTTTACGGTCACGCTACCACCATTAAGGCGGCTAAGCGTATGGTTGAAAAAGAGCGTCCGGAAGTTTGGGATATTTTGGAAGAAGTTATCCGTGAACATCCGGTGCTGTTGAACCGTGCTCCGACCTTGCACCGTTTGGGTATTCAGGCTTATGAACCGGTGTTGGTTGAAGGTAAAGCAATTCACTTGCACCCGCTGGCTTGTACGGCATTCAACGCCGACTTCGATGGTGACCAAATGGCAGTTCACGTTCCGCTTTCAATTGAAGCACAACTTGAAGCTCGTGTACTGATGATGTCTTCCAACAACGTTTTGTCGCCGGCCTCGGGTAAACCGATTATTGTGCCGTCACAAGACATGGTGTTGGGTATCTATTACCTGACTTATGAAGCTGACGGAATGGTCGGTGAGGGCAGTATTTACTCCAGTCCTGAAGAATGTATGTTGGCCTTAAATGCTAAGGCGGTTGATTTGCATGCTAAAATTAAATGCCGCATGGAATATGTGGGCGATGACGGTAAGTTTACCAAAGGTATTGTGGCAACAACTCCGGGACGTATCATTGTTTCCGACATTTTGCCGAAGAAAGAGGGCGTTCCGTTCTCACTCGTCAATCGTTTGGTGAAGAAAAAACAAATTTCACAGATTATTGATGAAGTATATCGCGTATGCGGCGGCAAAGAGACCTGTATCATGGCCGATGCTATTATGGGATTGGGATACAGATACGCCTGCTTGTCGGGTATTTCGTTCGGTAAAGATGACCTGATTGTTCCGGCCAAAAAGCAGGAAATGATTGCCGAGGCTTCGGCTCAGGTTGCCGAGTTTGAACAGCAATATCAAAACGGTTTGATTACCAAGGGCGAAAAATATAATAAAGTCGTCGATATTTGGGCATCTTACACCGATAAAGTTGCTAATGCGATGATGGAGAACATTTCCAAGCCGGTTAACGGTTCTTATAACTCCGTATTTATGATGGCCGATTCGGGAGCCCGCGGTAGTGCGGCACAAATGCGTCAGTTGGCCGGTATGCGCGGCTTGATGGCAAAACCGTCGGGAGAAATTATTGAGCAACCGATTATATCCAACTTTAAGGAAGGTTTGACCGTGTCGGAATACTTTAACTCCACCCACGGTGCGCGTAAAGGTTTGGCAGATACCGCTTTGAAAACGGCTAACGCCGGTTACTTAACGCGTCGTTTGGTTGATGTCGGTCAAGATGTGGTTATTACCGAAACCGACTGCGGCACCGAGCGCGGCATTATCGTTCGTCCGGTGGTTGACAGCGGTCAGGTAATTGCTACTATCGGTGAGCGTATTTTGGGTCGTACGGCTCAGGAAGATATCTTGAATCCGGAAACCGGTGAAGTGATCGTTAAAAAAGGCAAGTTGATTGATGAAGCCGATGTCGAAATGGTTGAAAAAGCCGGTGTTGAACAGGTTACCATTCGTTCGGTATTGACTTGCGAAAGCGAACACGGTGTCTGTGCGGCTTGTTACGGTCGTGATTTGGCCAGAGGTAATCCGGTCAGCATCGGTGAGGCTGTCGGTGTTATCGCGGCTCAATCCATCGGTGAACCGGGTACCCAATTAACGTTGCGTACGTTCCACATCGGCGGTGCGGCTTCAAAATCCGCAGAACAATCAATGATTGAAGTACCGTTCTCCGGTATTTTGAAGTTGGAAAACACTCATACTGTTACCAATTCCGAGGGCAATTTGATTATCTTATCGCGTAACTGCGATATCGTAATTGCCGATAAACAAGGTCGCGAAAAATCGCGTCACCATGTTCCGTACGGCGCCAAGATTTTGGTGGCGGAAAATACCGAGGTTGAAAAAGGCCGTAAGGTTGCCGAGTGGGATCCGTTCATGACGCCGATTATTTCAGAAAAAGCCGGTAAAGCCGAATTGGTTGATTTGATTCCGAATGTTTCGGTTAAAGAAACCATGGATGAAACAACCGGTATCAGCTCGAAAACGGTTATTGATTGGCAATCCGGTTCGGGTGCTTATTCCGGTTTGAAACCGAGTGTTATGCTTAAAGATTCAAAAGGTAAACACGTTACTTACGATTCCGGAAAAGAAGTTCGTTACTATCTGTCTCCGGATGCGGTTTTGAACGTTGATAAGGATACGGAAGTTCACGTCGGTGACGTTATCGCCCGTATTCCGAGAGAAAGCACCAAAACTAAGGATATTACCGGCGGTTTGCCGCGTGTGGCCGAATTGTTTGAAGCCCGTCGCCCGAAGGATCCGGCAATTATCTCCGATATTGACGGTATCGTCGAGTACGGTAAAGATTACAAGGCTAAACAACGGATTAAGGTAATTGATGAAGACAACGAGGGTCGCGAAATCGAATATCTGATTCCGAAGGGCCGTCGTTTGGTGGTTCAAGACGGTGATAAGGTTAAGAAGGGCGACCTGTTGGTAGACGGTACGCCGGCACCGCACGATATTTTGCGCGTGTTGGGCGTTGAAAAATTAGCCGAATACCTGGTTCAGGAAGTTCAGGCCGTATATCGTCTGCAAGGTGTGGCCATTAACGATAAGCATATTGAGGTTATTGTTTCACAAATGCTGAAGAAGGTAGAAATTACCGACGCTGGCAGTACCACGTTCTTGGTGGGCGAACAGGTTGACCGCGATGTGTTTGAGGCTGAAAATCAGAAGACTATCGCCGAAGGCGGTGAGCCGGCTAAGGCGGATGATATTCTGCTCGGTATTACCAAGGCCAGCTTGCAGACCAAGTCGTTTATTTCGGCAGCATCATTCCAAGAAACTACCCGCGTTTTGACTGAAGCTGCGGTTGAAGGTAAAGTTGATACTTTGACCGGATTGAAGGAAAACGTTATTGTCGGTCGTTTGATTCCGGCCGGTACCGGTAGCGTTTTGCGCTCGCTTAAGAAAGTTGCCGCGCAAAATGATAAGGAAATCTTGGAAATGCGTCGTCAGGAAGCGGAAGCCAATGCGCAAAAGCAAAGTGCTTTGCTGAGCGAAGAAGGTAACGCCGCTCCGGAAATGACACAATCCGAATAAAATCTTAGCTAAACATAATAAAAAAACTCCTCCGATGGTTTTATTCGGAGGAGTTTTTTTTGAGCTTATAGGGGGCTATATCGCTTTCTTGATATCGGCAATGATTTGAGCCGATGTCATTCCGAGCTGTCTCAGCAGTTCTTGCGGATTATAGCGATCATAAAACTCCTTTTTCAGGCCGTAGTTCTTTACTTTTATCGGTTTATCGCCGTAAAATGCCGCCACCTTTTGCCCGAAACCGCCGTCCAAAATTCCGTCTTCAAGCGTGATAACCAACTGATGATTGCTCATCAGTTCGCTCAGCATTTTTTCATCTAATCCCGAGGCATAGCGCGGGTTGATGAGAGTAGGGGCAAAGCCGAGCTCTGATTGGATTTTTTCAGCCAATTCTTCACCTCGCTGATAAAAGTCACCCAAAGCCAAAATTGCCACTTTTTCACCGGCATGCTCAATCTTGAAGGTATTAAGTGCCCCAAAATCCTTATCCGTCGGTCGCGATGTTACGGCGTTACCCGGAATTAAAATCATCACCGGGTGCTCTTTTTGTTCCACCGCCCAGTCGAGCATATTCAGGTATTCGTCCTTTGATGACGGGGCCAACACCACTAAATTCGGGATATTGGCAAAAGCCGCAATCGAGAAAATACCTAAGTGTGTCACGTCAGTCAGGCTGTCAAACGAAGTGCAATTAAGCAAAATCGTCACCGGATTGTTGTTGATGCACACATCTTGCGAGATTTGGTCATAAGTACGCTGCATAAAGGTCGAGTTGGTGACAATCAGCGGTTTTCCTCCGGCTTTGGCAATACCTGAAGCCATCGCCACCGCATGTTCTTCGGCAATTCCGACATCGACATATTGTTCGCCGAGCTTTTGCCGCAATTCCGGAGATAATCCTCCCGTCATCGGCATTGCCGGCGTGATTACCACAAAGTTCTCGTCAGCGGCGGCCTTGTTCATAATATATTCGGCAGTTAATCCGGTATATGTCTCTTCCGGAAAATTCACATTCCATTTGCCGGTTTGGCGGTCAAACGGCATACACCAGTGCCATGCCTCGCGATTTTCTTCGGCTAACTTAAACCCTTTGCCTTTTTGGGTGTTAATATGCACCACAATCGGATGATCGATGTCTTTTACCTTTTGCAAAACCTTAATCATCGCCTGAATATCGTTGCCATGTTCTTCATAAATATAATCCAAGCCCAAAGACTTGAAAAAGTTATTGTC
The DNA here is from genome assembly GCA_045111335.1 of Alphaproteobacteria bacterium. Taxonomy (GTDB): domain Bacteria; phylum Pseudomonadota; class Alphaproteobacteria; order RF32; family CAG-239; genus RUG410. The sequence continues at coordinate 11,275 of JBGUGE010000084.1, forward strand.
GGCTGTTCCTTTGGTATGGCGCAATGCGGCCAGATGATGATAGATGCCGCAATGTCCTTCGGCAATGCATTGTTGGTTGTCGTTCACGATAATGATTAAATTTGAACCGAGTTCTGCTCCCGCAAAATCTAATGCCTCCAATGCCTCGCCGCCGGTCAGCGAACCATCGCCGATAAGCGCAATTATATTTTCCTTGCCGCCCCGCAAATCGCGTGCCTTAGCCAGTCCCGAAGCCAAAGATACCGAGGTCGAGGTATGACCTACATTAAAAAAGTCGTGAGCGCTCTCGTCCGGATTGGTATAGCCGGAATCTTCCTTAAAACACACATCTTTAATATAGCCGTTTTTGCGTCCGGTCAGCATTTTGTGCGGATAACTTTGGTGCGACACGTCAAACACAAACTTATCTTGCGGAGAATCAAATACATAGTGCATGGCGATGGTTGTTTCCACAATTCCGAAGTTAGGGCCGCAATGGCCGCCGATTTTGGTCAGGCGGTTGAACAAAGCCTCACGAATATCCGCAGCCAACGTTTCGAGTTCTATGGCGTTCAATTTTTTCACATCGGCAGGCGAATTAATGTTTTTTAACACTTCATACATAACTTTTTCCTTTCTTTAGTATGAGACAATATGCTATTTAAATAATTATTGGAGTATACTCTAAATCAAGCTCTTTTTAGGGTTTATCAAGAATTTTTTCATACCTCCGTTGCCAAATATGTTTGTAAAAATACTTGACAAAAGCGGATTGGGTGTTACAATCGGCTAAAATTTTATAGTTGTGAAATTATGAGAATATTCATTAAAACGATCTCCGAAGAAGTCTCTGATGATATTACGGTATCGTTGATTATGGACGATGACGGTATGAAATATGCCGTACATGACAGAAGGCGTTCCGATGAGCCGCAAGAGCTTCCGCTCGGTATTGAGGTGCCTGCTGTTTATCGCAGAGAGATTATGCGCCGCTTTATTCCGAATGTAGATAAGGAAACCGGCGTTTTGGAAAAGAATACGGTAATATCGCCCCAATTGGACGATTTTATTTATTACTGTTGGAACACTATTTTAGCTAAAGAGCCGCAACTGCTGGCTGAAATGTAAAAGAAAACCACCGATAATTAAATCGGTGGTTTCCTTTTTCAAATAAGCAACGCCAAGGTGTCAACAAATACGTTGTTGATGTTCTGCAGACTGCTTTTTTCATCACGATGACGATACCAGTCAAGAACCTTCATTACACCGGTGATGCGTGAAGAGAGGAGGTTGTAGCGCAATTCACTGCGGAAAGGAGTTTCTCTTTCGGCTGAGAATATTTGCACATTAATACTTTCCTCATTCTTATCCATGGGACGGATACGCATAAAGCCATATTGCACAAAACCGCAAGTTAAGGTGCAGCCGTCCTGACGGAAGAGGGTTGTATGTTCACCGAGCTTTTCATTGATAACGTATGCCCAGTAAAGCCACTGGTTTTGGTTATTGTAGCGTTCGGTGTTGTACAAAACATCAATGTGAATGCGGCTCACGTCACACGAGAGGCACTGCACCAGGGATTTCAGGTTATTCACCATCAGAACTTTGATAACCGAAAAATCCGGTACCAATACCAACGGCGGATAATCACTCTCCGTCAAACCGCGGACGTTCCCCAAAATTTGGCACTTTTCTTCTCCGAACACGGTTTGCATAATGGCCGGTATACCGCAAGAACGATAGAATTTCGCACGTTCAAACACCTTTTCGGGAACCCCGAAATCCAACACAAGAGTCGGGTTGATACCGCAACTGAGAATCTGTTCCAGATGCTGAAATTCTCCCTTTACCAGATTCATCTGCGGATAACGATCATCAACCTTAAAGACCACCTTAAATTCGGACGGTTCGGCCTCTAACTTGGCGATAACGCCTTTACCTAACGAGCTTAGTGCTCCAACTATTCCTACATAATACATAAAATATAATTTAAGAGTAATACATTTCTGTATACTTCAATAACACTTTATGCGGCTTCTGTCAACGGCTATTCTTATAAAAATGGAATAATATCAATGCAGATTTTTGGCGGCAAATTTAGCTAACCGCAACACGGTATATCCGGCAACCTGTTCGGCCGGCATATTGGTGGTTTTGCAGTCGCGCTCGCACTCATAAAGCATATTAATGGCGCTCAGCAGTTGCTCTTTGCTCCAGATGCGGAGCTGTTTGTAAAAATCATTTTTACGATAAAACATCAGATTATAATTGCGTGTGGCCTCGTCAATTGATTTGCCTTCGGCCATTTGGGCTGATGCCTCCAACAAACGCATAAAATGAAATTCTATTTGCCGTATCAGCGTCGGAGGCTCGCCACCTTCTTTCAGCAAGCGATTGAACATATTACAGGCTTTCAGCGCGTCACCTCCGGCCGTGAAATAGCATAAATCCTCAACATTGGCACCGGCTACATCGCTGACGGCATTTTTAATATCATCAAACGTAACGGTTTTGCGCTCGCCCATATACATTTCAAGCTTATCAATTTCACTTTGATTGAGCCGGCGATCCGGAGATAAGCGGGAACGCAACAGTTGCATGGCCGCATTGTCGGCCGTCAGCCCTTTGGCATGCAGCATTGCATCTATATCGGCGGCAATATCAGATTCGCGGTCTTCGTAACATCCTACCAAAAGCACGTCCTTGCGCTCCTTAGCCCAAGTAATCAGCGACGAGTTCTTTTTAAATGTCGAAGATGCCAAAATAAGCAAATTTTCGGAAGCCGTTTCCGGCAACATTTTTTTCAGCATATCAGCCAGATTGTTGTCGGCATTTTGCACCACAACGGCACGGCGGCCTCCCATTAGTGATTGTGCATGAAACTCGGCATAAACTTCTCCGCCGTCTTTGGAAATATTTTCCATCTGCAAAAGGCAGTAACGAAAGGCATCGTCGGTAGAGCCGCATACGGCTTCGGCACATTGTTTTTGCAACATCGAAATTTCGCCCTCATTATTGCCGTAAAGCACAATGCACTTTACCGCCGGATCAGGGCTTTTGCAAAAACTTTCCAATTGCGCCGGCTTAAAATTCATGAGGATTGCCCACCTTGGTGTTTACGGAGTGGAAATATGCACCGATTCTGAGTGCAATATCGTTGGCGATGATTTTGGCACCATCTTTTTTGACTTTTTTCTTATCCATCGTGGTGGAATACGGATTATCCAACAAGTCGTAGCTGAGGAAGGTCTTGCTTGAACCGCTCACAAGTTTACCTTTTTTGGTGCTCCACAGTTCGTAGTTGACTTTATACATTACCTTTTCTCGCGTTGCCGTAATGTCATCACGCAGGGCCTGTTGAGTGGTTCTTGAGGTAGGGGTCTGAATCTTCAGAAAATATTTAGCGTTCTTCGGTGCACCGTACGGGTTGAAAATATCAATCAGTTCGTTTTTAATCATCTGCCCCATACGCCCGCCGGAAGTATTAATCCTGATTTGTGCCATTTCCCGCACAATATCCTGATCGTACTGGTTGTTATAATACCACAAATCATCGCCGCCGGTCTTTTCCACATACAGCGGCTCAAAACCGCAGGCCGGCAAGGTGCAGATGATAATTGTCGCCAATATTTTCCCGTATCTGTTCACTGTTACATTCCCACTACAATATTAACGATTTTGTTTGGCACTACAATAACTTTTTTGATGGTTTTACCTTCAAGCTGGCGTGCCACGTTTTCGAGCTTTAAGGCCTCAGCCTCGGCCACATCGTTAGCGGCATCTTTGGCAATGGTAATGGTACCGCGCATCTTGCCGTTCATTTGAACGCCGATCGTCACTACATTATTTTCGGCCAGTTTGGTATCACCATGCGGCCAGTCTTCGGTCACAATGAGTGTATTGTGGCCTAAACGTGCCCACATTTCCTCGGCTAAGTGCGGCGTAAACGGAGAAAGTAATTTCAGCAAAGTTTCATACATAGTTGCCGGAATCTTTTCCATATTGCCCAAATAGTTCACATAAGTCATTAAAGCCGAAACTGCAGTGTTGAATTTCATTTGCTCAATACGCTCCGAAACATCTAAAATACAGCGGTGCATTTCGCGCAAATCTTCGGCACTCATCGGAGCATCTTTATCGGCATACACTTTGCCAAACAAACCATAAACGCGGCTGACAAAACGATATACACCGTTTAAGCTCTCTTCCGACCAATTAGCCACCTGATCAAACGGACCGATGAACATTTCATACAAACGGAACGTATCCGCTCCGTAATTCTCGACAATCTCGTCCGGATTGACCACGTTGCCGCGTGATTTGCTCATCTTTTCTCCGTCAGCCGCCAAAATCATACCGTGTGAAGTACGTTTTTGGTATGGCTCCGGCATCGGCACATAGCCGCAATCATAAAGGAATTTGTGCCAGAAACGTGAATAGAGCAGGTGTAATGTGGTATGCTCCATGCCGCCGTTGTACCAATCAACATTCATCCAGTATTTCAATGCATCTTTAGAGGCAAATTCCTTGTCGTTATGCGGGTCGCAATAACGCAGGAAATACCACGACGAACCGGCCCAGTTAGGCATCACATCGGTTTCTCTGCGCGCCTTGGCACCGCACTTCGGGCAAGTTGTATTTACCCATTCGGTGGCATTGGCCAAAGGAGAATCGCCGTTGTCGTTAGGGCGATAATCCGGAACATCAGGCAGAGTCAGCGGTAATTGATCTTCCGGAATCGGTTGCCAACCGCAATGCTCGCAATAGACCATCGGAATCGGCTCGCCCCAATAGCGTTGGCGCGAGAACACCCAATCCCGCAGCTTGAAGTTGACTTTTGCGTGTCCGAAACCGTGCTCTTCGGCATATTTAATTGCCGCCGCCATGGCGTCTTTTTTATCCATACCGTCCATAAAGCCCGAGTTGATGTGAACACCGTCTTCTTCCCACGCTTCTTTGCTGATATCGCCACCGGCAAGTACCTGAATAATCGGCAGATTAAACACCTTGGCAAAGTCGTAGTCACGTTGGTCGTGAGCCGGAACCGCCATAATTGCGCCGGTGCCGTAACCGGTTAACACATAATCGGAAATAAACACCGGAATCAGCGAGCCGGTATACGGATTTTTAGCCTTAATTCCCTTCAGCTCAACCCCTGTCTTAGTGGTGTCGGCGGTACGCTGTAACTCGGATTTTTTCGCCGTTTCATTAACGTAATTTCGGACTTCCGCACTATTTTCAAATTTGTTCATCAAGTCGGAAACCAGTTTATGCTCCGGAGCCATAACGCAATAAGTTGCGCCGAAAATCGTATCCGGACGGGTAGTGTAAACTACCATCTTTTTACCGGTGAAATTGCCGGCATTATCGGTCAATTCAAATTCCAGCTCCGCACCTTCGGAACGTCCTATCCAATTAACTTGTGTGGTTTTAACCCTGTCAATAAAATCTACCGTCTCAATGTCGTTAATCAAACGGTCGGCATATTTGGTAATGGCTAACATCCATTGTTCCTTATCGCGGCGTACCACTTCGGCACCGCAACGTTCGCAATGACCGTTAACCACTTCTTCGTTGGCCAATCCCACTTTGCACGACGGACACCAGTTAATTGCCATTTTATCTTTATAAGCCAAACCATGCTTAAAAAACTGAATAAACATCCACTGCGTCCACTTATAATACTCCGGATCGCAGGTATTGAAACATCTGTCCCAATCAAACGAAAAACCGAGAGATTTGAGCTGACGAGTGAATGTTTCGATATTGGCTTTGGTGGAAATTGCCGGATGTACACCGGTTTTAATGGCATAATTTTCCGCCGGCAGACCGAACGCATCAAAACCCATCGGATATAACACATTGAGACCCTGCATACGTTTTTTGCGCGCAATCACATCGAGCGCGGTGTATGAGCGCGGATGTCCGACGTGCAAGCCGGCTCCGGACGGATACGGGAATTCGACCAAGGCATAAAACTTTTGTTTGCTGTGGTCTATTTCGACTTTATAAGCCTTTTCATCTTCCCAAATTTTTTGCCACTTTTTCTCGATGGTACGGAAGTTGTAGCGTTCTTCGTTTTGCCAGCTCTGACGCCATTCTTCCCAAGTTTCTTTTCCGTTATATCGTGCGTTTCCCGACATTATTTTCTTCCTTCAATTTTACGTATTTAAAACAATTAGAGCAAAAATAGCATAAAAATTAAAAAAATTCAACGTTTAACAGCATTATGCACAAAACAAAAATAGCTGATAAAATCCGTATATCTTAACGAAAAAATAACGCTTACAGTGCTACTTTATCTCAAGAGGGGAAGTGTATGAACGATAAGGCTTTTTTACGCTACGCTTTGGAACAGTCTTTTCTCCGCCCGAATAATAACTCGGCGGAAAGTGTTGTTTTGCAATATAATGAAACAAATTCAACCGGATACACGTTTATTGATAAAAAACATTCGGATATTGTACCGTATCTTCTGCCGTACTCTGCAGTGAAAAAATACAAAAGTTCGGTTGCACATGATGTCGGCCGTAACAATGCACTTTATGCGGAATATGAGCGCTATAAGCATGATTTGGCGGAAAATATCATTATTCCCGATAATATTCCCGAAGCAGTGCGGGCGCGTCAGGTGCTTGACCTGATGACGGTTAATCGGCAATCAGCGCAAAAAAAGAAAATTGCCGCCACCCTGATTCCGGCTTCGTTTGCTCTGAAAATGAAGGAAGTCCATCAAAAATATCATGAAATTATGCAAACCGCCGATTTGGCGTTGCAAAAAAATCCGGCGGCGGTCGACTTGTCGTTAATTAAGGATTTTGAGCGTTCATACACCTCGGTTATGCATCGTTTCGGTTTGATACATCCTCTCAATCGTTTGAACAAAAAGCGGATGAAATATTATCTTAATGAAGCGGCACAAATTCTGAAATCTCATCATCCTTTAGATGAAGATTTTTGTATAACGCATTGTTTTTATAGTATTAAATTCGTTAATAAATCAGATTCTCAAATTTGCACCGACCGGTTGCGGATGTTAGTGGCACAGTTGCAGCGAATGGCGCACCAGCCGCAATTGCTAACCTTGGCGCAAATCCTTTTGGCCGACCGCAAAAAATATTTGCAAGCGCTGAATAATTACGCCGCGGATAACAAAATCAATGATTCCGCCCGCATCGAATCTATTCGGCGCGAAGCTCAGAAATTATTTGAAAAATATGCGTTATTATGCTATTTGGACGGGGTAAGATTTGCGTTCGAAAATAAGTTTTTGAATGAATGTCCGGCGCCGCGCCATCCGCCGTTGCCGACGGTTGCGCCACAGGAAGAATTAAAGAAAATATCCAAAATCGTGGCCGAAAGCTATCAAATCGGCTCGGCGGCCGGTAAAGTCGGTAAGTTATACGACCTTGCTCTTCAGGATTATGAGAACTCTTTGCACAATTTCAGCAGTTTTTTTGTAAATAAATCAGCCTGATCTTTTTTCGGCACCAACCGACGTAGGGGCGGAGTGTCCGGAATATAAAATCGTTTCATCGGGCAGAGTAAATATTTTATTTTCAATGGTTTGCATTAATTGCTTAAAGTCGCCGCCGGGAATATCGGTGCGGCCGATACTGTGCTTAAAAATTGTATCACCTACAAACGCCTTAGCGTTGTTTGCATCATAATAAACCACACCGTCCCGGGTGTGTCCCGGTGTGTGAATTACCCGTAACTTCACCGAAGGTGCGGCCTTGAGGGTTATTTCATCGCCTTCATCTGCATATTCGGCATTATTAAGTATGATATCGCTCTCGAAAAAGCGCGAAAGATTATATATCGGATCCGACAGATAGAGACTACCGTTACGGTGTGCCAAATAAGGGATATTCAGCTCTTTTGCAATATGTTCAACTGCACCTATATGGTCAAAATGACCATGTGTGATGAGAATTTTTTCGATTGTCCAACCGTTACTTTTGATAACTTGCAACAAGGTATCCGCTTCGGCACCGGCATCAATCAGAAACCCGTGTTTAGTGCCTTCATCAATATAAAAATAAGAGTTGGTGGTAATCACACCATGTACCGGAACCTGTTTGACAATCATGATAATTCCTTTCTAAAAAATGAGATGCGTCAGCAAACCTCCGACCACGCCGCAAATATAGAGAATAGCAACAATTTTGAGGTTTTCGCGCAGACGGCGATTAACCCGAAACAGCACCAGCAATCCGACTCCGCCGCTGACCAATGAGCCGCTCATTAAGGCACTTATCGGGATAAAACCGTCCATATAAAGCTGGGTAAGCATTACCGACGCCGAACAGTTGGGAATAAGCCCGATAATTCCGCTTACCGCCTCACCGAGCAGCGGAATTTGCATATAATCGGCAATCACATCAAAATCCAGATAGCTGATAGCATAATTCAAAATCAGCGTAAAAACAAAGATAAACACCGTAATCCGCACCGAATGGTAAAGCGCCGGCTTAACAATCGAATCTTCGCAACGACAGTTTTCGTTGGCGCACAATTCTTCGATGTTGATTTCGGGACGGCGATGATATTTACTCCATACAAAATTTACGGCATAGCCGAACCCGATTCCGCAAGCAATTTTATAAAGGATAATTTGGGCAATCAACAGCGGAGGCACGGCATCGGAAATCATAATCGGCAACATTTCGTCGGAGGTTGAAAGAAAAATAGCCAACAACGTGCCGAGTCCGATAACGCGGGCAGCAAAAAAATTGGCCGCCACCACAGAGAATCCGCATTGCGGCAGAGCACCGCACAGGCTACCGAGCAACGGTCCGCTCCAACCGGCTTTTTTGATGATTTCAGCTGTTTTGTCCGAGGTTTTGTGTTCCATATATTCCAGACACAAATAGGTCGCAAACAAAAATGGAAACAGCTTTATATTATCGATTAATGTTTCAATTAAAATATCCATTAAGATTCCCGAATTTCCAATCTGTAATGCAAAGCAAACGCTTGCGGAACAATATATGCCGGACAGGGTATGATTATTTACCTTTAATGTGTGCCGTCAGAACCTTGAGTACTTTAACCAATTCCGGCTTCATCTGCGAGCGCTCCACCACCATATCGACCATACCGTGTTCCAACAGATATTCGGCACGTTGGAAACCTTCAGGTAATTTTTCGTGAATGGTTTGTTCAATCACCCGTGGGCCGGCAAAGCCGATTAAACAGCCTTTTTCAGCCATATTGATATCGCCGAGCATGGCAAACGAAGCGGAAACACCGCCGGTGGTAGGGTCAGTCAAAATCGATACATACGGAATGCCGGCCTCTTTCAGCTCGTTAACCGCGGCGGTTGTGCGTGCCATCTGCATTAACGACAGCATACCTTCCTGCATACGCGCGCCTCCGGATGACGAAATAGCAATGAACGGTTCTTTGTTTTTAAGCGCGATGTGAGCCGCGGCGATAATACCTTCGCCGACCGCCAAGCCCATTGAACCGCCCATAAACGAAAAGTCAATAGCCGCTACCACGCAATTTATTCCGCCGATTTTGCCGCGTGCCACCAAAATAGCATCATCATTACCGGTCTTTTTGCGATTAGCCTTCAGGCGGTCGGTATATTTCTGTATATCTTTGAATTTAAGCGGATCATCGATAATCGGAGGCAGAGCAACCAAAGTGTACTTATCATTATCAAACAGTAAACGAAAGCGCTTTTCAATATACAGGCGCAAGTGATGCCCGCAAGAAGTGCAGACATAAAACGATTCTTTGAGCTCTTTTGAAAAAAGCATTTGATTACAGTTGGGACAACGCACCCAGAGATTGTCGGCAATCTCTTTTGGGGTGGTTTTTTGCATTTTCGGACGTACGATATCCGTAAGCCAATTCATGTATTAATTTCCTTTCTTTGCCATTTTTTGAAAACGTTTCCACCACGGATCCGTTTCCGCTTTGTTGGCAGAGGTTTCTTGCTGAACTTTGGCCTGCATTCCGATAATATCCTGTTTTAGGCCGGTCACCGTTTCATTAAGGCGGAGCTGCTCTTTGTTTAAGGCCTTATTGGTTCTTCTTTGCAGGCGCAAATCACGGCGCATCGGCGCATAATCGAACCAGGCTCCGATTCGTCCGAAAATATAGCCCAGCAACAAGAAAACCGTCAAAACATATTGAGTTTTAAAACCTTCTTCCGGGCCGTACGGAAAACGAATACCTTCCGCTTCTGCCCCGAAAATCGCCCACACGGCAATTCCGAGCAAAGGTATTACAATCAGATAGTGAAGAAACTTCATGCCGTTCTCCTTAATAATAAACAGATGCCGGTATTACGAATTCAAGCGAGTATGCAATTCTTTACCGGTTTTGAAGTGAACAATGTTTTTGGAAGGAACTTCCACTTTGTTTTTGTTTTTCGGATTAATGGCAATGCGCGGTTTCCGGGTGCGGATTGAAAAAGCTCCGAAACCGCGGATTTCAACTCTGTCGCCGTTAGCCAAAGCACTCGTCAGCTTATCAAAAATGACACTGACGATATTTTCGATATCTTTAATGGTTAGATTCGGCATTTTGGCCGCAATTCTTTCGATTAATTCTGATTTAGTCACTTTATCCTCACTGTTAAATTAAGTTTGACTCAAAAATTTTATACATTATTACACTTTAATTTTGCAGATAGCCAGATAATTTTTATGATTTTACACAAACATCGGGCGCCCTTAAATAAAGCGGTTTTGGATAATTTAATTTTTTGGCGTTGAATTTTTGAATGGCGCACGCCGCAATATCGGATACGGATGCGTCTTTATCCATGCGTATGGCGTGCAATACCAAGCCGCTCGGCTTATCCAAAAAGCGCTCGACCCCGTTGCCGATGAGGGTAACGGTTTTGCCCTTGAGCCGGTCGATAATCGTATCATAGTCAACGGCAGCCGGATCGGTTAATTTTTCCGATTTGCCGTTAAACAGCTGAAAATAAAAGTCATCGCGCTTGGTTTCGATAATCACCGCATTATACGACGAAAGCTCCCGCATATCAAGCGAGTGCATATAAGCTTCAAACGCCGTTACGCCGGTTACGGCCATGTGCGGCGAGGCTAAAGCAAAGGCGCGGGCAGCCGCCACCGAAGAACGTACGCCGGTAAACGAACCCGGACCGATACACACACCTAACAAACCGATTTGAGAAAAATTCAGCCCGTTCTTTTGTAACATGTCATGAATCTGCGGCACCAAAACTTCCGCCTGTCCGAACTCCATTTCTTCATAAAACTTGGCAATTACCGTCGTATCTTTCAACAACGCGATGGAACAGCCGTTTGCCGTGGTATCAAAAGCCAATGTGTACATTCTTTTTTTTACCTTTAAAAATTCTAAATTATCTGCTAATATCTTTGCTAATTGATTTGTATAATACAAAATCACGTGAAGAGCAAACATTTTTATAAAGATATGCAAATGGATCTGGATGTGCTGAAATATATGATGATTGCGAGCATTGTCGTTGAAATGATAATGGTCGGGATTATTATTGCCTTGCAAATCAAAGTTGCAAAGAGTCAGCGCAAAGTTTATTTCATCAAGCGCGACCGCGAGCGTTGCAATGAGGTGTTGTTTTCTGCCAAAGACGGCTATCTCTGCTTTGTTTATCCCGATCAGAAAGTGAAAGATGCGCAAAAAGGCATTGTGGAAAGATGTTCGCGACGGTTGGCGGTTATGTTGGGGCTGAAAAACGGTACGGCGTCGTCGTTTGCCGATGTGGCCGATTCTTTTTGTAAGGAAGATGCCCGAGTCTTGAAAAAATACGTTACATTGCTGCAGCAGGAAGGCCACGCTTTTGAAGATGTGCTGACTCTAAAGGGAAATCAGCGTTTGGTTTGTGTATACGGCAGCCGTGTACACGGGGCGGATAACAATTTATATTGTGACATTATTTGGTGTCGTGATGTATCGGCCGAAGCTGAAAAAATCAACAACCTAGAAGGTCAGATTGATGCCGTTCGCTACAGAGTTAACGAACTTGAAAATATGATTGACGGTCTGAACTATCCGTTATGGTTGCGCGACGAAAATCTCAATCTGATAACCGTTAATAAAAAATACTTAGAATACAGTGGGTTAAATAGTAAAGATGAAGTAATAAGTCAAGGTATTGAATTAGGTAATACCAACGGCGATCCGGTGGCCAGAAAGGTCGCGGCCGAGGCGCAAAAGAGCAAAAAATTGCAACGAAAATCGTTTAAAATGGTGCGTAACGGTTCGCTTTATAACTACGAAATACAGGAAAATCCGTACTTTACCGGCGACACATTGGATAAAATCGGTACGGTCGGATATTTGGGCGACAATACCGAGTTAGAACAACTCAAGCGCAGCTTTAAAGCCAATCAGAACAGCCACCTCGAGATTTTAGGTACGCTCGGTACCGCGTTTGCCATTTTTGACGGGCAGACCAATTTGTTTTTCTATAACAATGCCTTTCGCGACTTATGGGGTTTGGACAACGAATTTTTGGAAAAAACGCCGAATTATCTGCAATTTTTGGAAACCGTGAGAGAACATAAAATTTTGCCTCCGGTACCGGATTTTAAGGCATATAAGGAAGATGAATTGTCGGTTTTCGGCGGTTTGTGGGAAACTCGGGAAGATTTATTGCATTTGCCTGACGGACGGGCGATTCGGCGCTTTCGCACACCGCATCCCAACGGGGTTATTTTCGCCTTTGAAGATGTTTCCGATCGTTTGGCAACCATGCGGCGCTTGAATGAATTGACCTCCTTGCAACAGGCTATTTTGGATAATTTGAACGATTCGGTGATTATTTTCGGAGCCAATCAGCGGCTCAAATCGTATAATCGGGCCTATTTGAAACTGTGGAGCTTGGATTATGACAAGATGCAGGACGAGCCTAAATTGGAAAAGATTATTGCATATCAGAAGTTGTTTTTCTCCAATGTCAGCGATTGGGAGAGCTTTAAGCAGAGTATGATGACCAATATCACCGAAGGACGTAAATTTGATTTGTTGCGTGATGATAATGTAAATATCTCGGTTTCGCCGCTTATTTTTTATGACGGCTCGTTTATGATTACATATACCGTAAAAACAACGCGGAAGGGTAAATAATGGTAACGGATGATGATTTGAATAAAAAAGAGGATAAGGAATCGACATTCGGCAATATCGATTTTGATCTTTTGGGCTCTAAAAAAGGCTTTGAAGAAAGCGAGCGTCTGACATTGCGGATTGATGCTCTGGAAGCTGAAAAATATCAGGTCAAAAAAACTAAAGCATCATTAAATAAAATGCCGAAGAATCCCAATAAGCTGAAGACAAAAGTGCGTCAGTTGGATGATGACGGTGACGAAGAGGACGATGATTTGGTTGATCATGAATCCATTCGTTCGCTCAATCAGTTGCGCCGGATGCAGCTCAATCGGCAGGATTCCACCAATTCGGATATGTCGCTGGTAAATGCGTTAGCTTCAAGCGAAAGACAGCAAATTATGCAAAATGTTACCGTTGAAGTTACGCGCCAACAGGAAAATGCCGGCAGGCATAATGCGTTGGAACAGGCAGATACGTTGCTGCGCAAGGCTAATTTGCGCAAAATGGATATGCAGGAATTTATGAACGAAATGAAAGATGCTATCTATAATCCGAGTAAATTGCGTCGTGAAGCCTTGGCCGCGGGCATTGCCAAACAAATGGGGATTGAGGGCAAAATCGAAAAACATTGCGAAGGTGATGTGGTAGAAGGTGTGCGCAAGGTTACGGAGCTTACCGAAAACCGCAAGGTTAAAAATGTGAAAATGGACGATGTCGAAAAAGTCGGGCGGCAAAATATGAGCCAGAATGAAACCGCCGAGCTGATTTTGAAAAAATCGGGACAAACGGCGCGATTGGAGGAAATAAAGCACCAAACTCAGCAACCGAAGTCCAAAACCGAAGACGGGAATCAGAAACAAAGCAATAAGTCGTATTCGGCGCAAATGAAAGAGTTGCTGCGCGAGTCGCTTAAGAAAAACGACAAAGTCGGAAGATAATCAAAAGTTACGATTTACTTTTAAAAAAAAATGGAATAAAGTAGGAAAAACAAATATAACTTCTTTAAGGATAAAAACATGGAAAATCAATATTACACACTTATGGAAAAGCAGGATTTTTTCGAAATAATCGAGAATAAATACGGCGAATTGGCGATTTTTATTGATGCCCGCGACGGCGATCCGCAGGAACCGGTTTTGCAGTTTGACGGCAAAAAGACCGCTTTGTTAAAGCGTGATGAACGCCGCTCGATTATTTTGGATAACGTCGATGTTGAAACCAGAGGCGTTTTGGCCGAATCCGAAGTGGTGATGATTTGCGAGTTGCACGCCGACGTTGTGGTTCGTGTGTATGCGGTGCCGGTTGAAAATGTTGAGGATATTGTATTGAACGGCCGCCGCACGCGCGCTGACGAAATTTTCCGCGCCAAGAGCAAGGAAGAATTGCTCAAATCTTTCGGCGCAATCAAAACATGGACCGGCGGTGTTTCCAAATGATAGGCATTGTTTTCGTAACCCACGGCAATTTGGCATTGGAATTTTTGGCGGCCATGGAACATGTTGTGGGCAAACAGGATAAGGTTGCCTGTGTATGCATCGGCCCGGAAGACGATATGGATGCGCGCCGACAGGAGATTTTAACCAAGGCTAAAGCGGTCGATTCGGGCAGCGGTGTTTTGCTTTTGACCGATATGTTCGGCGGCACCCCTTCAAATTTGGCCATGTCGGTCATCAGTCACGGCAATTTTGATGTGATTGCCGGTGTGAATCTGCCGATGTTGATTAAGTTGGGCGAGGCGCGCAAAACCATGAATTTGCTTGATTGTGCGTATTGTGCACAGGAATCCGGAAAAAAATACATCAATGTTGCCTCACAGCTCTTGAACGGGACATCTAAATGAGTGCAGTTGAAACCGAAATCGTAATATGCAATCAAAAAGGGCTGCACGCACGTGCGGCCGCGGCGTTTGTGAAGTGTATTGCCGATATTGATGCGGAAGTTACGGTAGAAAAAGACGGCATAGAAGTTGACGGCAGCTCTATTTTGAGCCTGATGATGTTGGCGGCTTCCAAAGGTTGCTCAGTCAAAATCAGAGCTAACGGCAATGAGGCGCAAAAAGCTATTGATGACCTGAAGTTGTTGATTAACAATCGTTTCGGTGAAGAATCGTGATTAAGAAAAAGGCGCCGCGGAATAAAACGATTACGCTGACCTTGAAAGAGGAAACAGCTCTGGCGCGTCGGGCCGTTAAGTTTGCCCCGTTTGCAAAAAATCCGCCGCTTGAAAATCAGATAGTGTGGCAGGATACGTTTTATGCCATGCGTCATATTCCCGATAATTTTGCCGATTTGATGGTGGTGGATCCTCCGTATAATCTGACCAAAAATTTCAGCAAAAACATGTTTTATCGTACCGATATGCAGACTTACAAAAAGTGGTTGGATAAGTGGCTGTCCAAAACGGTGCGGATATTGAAGCCGAATGCCAGTATTTATATTTGTTCCGATTGGCAGAGTTCGTTGGTAATTCCCGAGGTTGCATCCAAGTATTTTGTGTTGCGTAACAGAATATCGTGGGAGCGCGAAAAGGGACGTGCCGCCGAAAATAACTGGAAAAACTGCATGGAAGATATCTGGTATTTCACCAAATCCGCCGACTATACCTTTAATTTGGATGCGGTAAAGCTGCAACGCAGAGTCTTAGCACCGTATCGCGATGATTCCGGTAACCCCAAGGATTGGCGGGAAACAAACGGAGAGAGAATGCGTTATACCGCTCCGTCAAATATCTGGACCGATATTACCGTGCCGTTCTGGTCTATGCCGGAAAATACCGAGCATCCGACGCAAAAGCCGGAGAAGCTGATTGCCAAACTTATCTTAGCTTCGAGTAACGCCGGAGATATGGTTTTTGACCCGTTTGTCGGTTCCGGCACAACGGCGGTGGTGGCAAAAAAATTGGGACGACGCTTTTTAGGTATCGAGCGTGAGCGTAAATATGTGGCGTTAGCGTTGAAACGATTGGATATGGCTGACGAAAACTCGGAAATTCAAGGTTATGAAAACGGGGTTTTCAAAAATCGCAACGCCGAAAATTAAACTTTGATATTATCATAACAACCGGCACTTTCTAAAAAAATTCGGCGTGCCTTTTTCCGGATTATCCTTGACTTTGCCTGATTTTATGTTTATACCTTTTCCGAAATAATATAATTATAAATCCAAATTATTATAGCTTATGGAAGATTTCAAAAAAATTATTGATTTTAATCAGTCTCAGCAAAATGACCTGATGGCGTGGTATTGTTTGAAAAACTCCGAGATCGGTCGTTTGAAACAACTGTTGAAAGACGGCATGCCGCTGACGGCATTTATTCTTACGGGAATGGTGTTTTTCGGCTACTCGAGAGATGCCGTAAGAGAAGTTCTTAAAACAGGCAATAACATTGATGGCAACGTTATTGCATGGATGCAACACTATTTTAAGGTTTCCGAACTTACGGAGATTATCCCGCTGTACACAAAGTATTTGCCAAGCGATTATCCGAGCGACGAGGAATGTATTGAAATGAAACTCTGGAATACGCTGTATGAGCGTGGTAAATACGATTTGGTGGCGCAATATTCTCCGCAGATATTACAGGATTCCGGCAAAGTGGAAGGATTTGTGGCACTTCTGAATGCGGATTTTGAAAAATATGCGCCGTTTGTGATGGAGCAGAAACGTTCGGGACTGCTGATATATTGCAAGGACGGATGGAAATATCTGGTCGACCACGGCCGTGCCGGCTTCGTGTTACAGATGAAAGATGCCTCGGGCCTGCTGGATGAAAAAGCGGTTCAGGAGTATTGTCTTTCCAAAGGTCTGACAGAAGAGCTTTATAAGGCAAAATGCTACGAAATTCTGCTGGAGCATCAGGAATTTGATGTGTTTGTAAAGCATCATCATTTTGCAGGAAAAATTCTCCTTAATTATCCGGATAAAATGGATTGGGAAGATTTGTGGAATACCCACAATGATGAATTCAATCGCAGGTACTTGATTAACTGGGCCGTAAAAAGACGCTCCGTATCAAAATGCCGCGATTTCCTGAAGCAACATGCCGGCATCTGGACTAAGTTGCGCTATGGTATTTTTTGAAAATCAATTCAGCACCC
>JBGUGE010000085.1:0-9054 GCA_045111335.1 Alphaproteobacteria bacterium
ATCCCAAACGCAAAGTGATGTACCCCATTTTCTCACCGGTAGGCTCCATAATATTTTCACGCACTTCTTTATTGAAAATATTTAAGGCATCGGCAATACGTTCATCCTGTTTTTCATTATATACCGCACGAATACTGGTATAATCAGGTCTTACCTCCAACACCGGCAATAAATTACTGTTTGGCTGAATTTGCGGGTTAAGATCATCATAACCAACCGAATGACAGGCCGATAATAAGACTAAACCTGCGATTAAGAGATGTTTTTTCATTTTTTCTCCTTATATTCGAACCAAGAGAGACGGCGAAGAATTAGTCTTCGTCGCCCATAGGCTCTTCGTCACCGATCATTTCGGTGGTTAGGTGGCCGGCATCGGCACGGATTTTCTTTTCGATATCATCGGCAATTTGCGGGTTCTGCTTCAAGAAATTCTTGGCATTTTCGCGGCCCTGACCGATTTTTTCGCCGTTATACGAGAACCATGCACCGGATTTTTCAATAATGCCGGACTTCACACCGAGATCAATCAGCTCGCCGGTCTTGGAAATACCTTCGCCGTACATAATATCAAAGTCCACGGTTTTGAACGGCGGAGCAACCTTGTTCTTAACAATCTTGACGCGGGTTTGCGAGCCGATAACGTCATCTTTGTCTTTGATGGCGCCGATGCGGCGAATATCAATACGCACCGAAGCGTAGAACTTGAGCGCGTTACCGCCGGTGGTGGTTTCCGGATTGCCGAACATCACACCGATTTTCATACGAATTTGGTTGATGAATATAATCAGCGTATTGGAGCGGGCCACGGTGGCCGTAAGTTTGCGCAAGGCCTGACTCATCAAGCGTGCCTGTAAACCCATGTGCGAATCGCCCATTTCGCCTTCAAGCTCGGCCTTCGGAACCAAAGCCGCCACCGAATCTACCACCATAACATCGATGGCGCCGGAGCGTACCAATGTATCGGCAATTTCAAGTGCCTGCTCGCCCGAATCCGGTTGCGAAACCAACAAATTTTCGACATCCACGCCGATTTTTTTGGCATACGAAGGGTCAAGCGCGTGTTCGGCATCAATAAAAGCACAGGTGCCGCCGTTTTTTTGCGCTTGAGCAATAACGCTTAAGGCTAATGTGGTTTTACCGGAGCTTTCAGGACCGTAAATCTCGACAATACGGCCTTTCGGCATACCGCCGATACCGAGCGCGATATCAATCCCCAAAGAACCGGTTGAGATGGCTTCAATATCAATATTGGTGTTTTGCCCCAAACGCATAATCGAACCTTTGCCGAAGGCTCTTTCGATTTGGCTTAAGGCGGCGTCTAACGCTTTATCTTTTTCCATGTTTTTATCCTTATAAACAAGTTATTCTGACTCTATTTATGGTGTATTTTTTGCGAAAACTCAAACAAAGAATACATTTATCCGCTAAAATGTATATTGTTCTGATTTTGTTCTGATTGCAACAAATTTTTAAGCTTTTTAACAAACATTTTTATCATTTTTTTTGTCACATTTGGAGAGATAATGCTTGACTTGTGACAAAAATATGTTATTCTGGACATAATCAATCACTATTCTGACTATTATCAATTCACGCGTATGAAGAAATGTCTTATTGCGCTGTTTACAGCGTTGAGCGCATCTGCTTTTGCAGGTGACGGTGTCGGTTTCTATGTCGGAGCAGGCGCTGCCTGCCAGATTGTTCCGGCCATTGAAGGTACACGCTATTCCGCAGCACCCGTTGTCGAGCTTGGTTACAAGGGCAACTGGTTTGGGATAAGCGCATCCGGTTCTCTCAACAAGGAAGCCATGATATCTCTTGATATTAACAGCTGCTTTCCGCTTGCCGAATCGGTGAATTTGGTCTTTGGTGGTGGTTACGGCGCTATCTATCGCCGTATGGAATTTACCGACCAAGATGTAACGTATGAGAGCAAGGGGTTTGCCGACTGGCCACATGCCAACTTGGGTGTGGAGTTCGCTATTACCGATAACCTCGGCCTTCGTCTTGTCGGTGAGTTGGGTTATGCTCGCTGCACCTATGAAGAATCAGCCCCGTACCATGACTACTATCGTGATTATTACTATTATGATAGTTATGCGTACGACGGATGGCAGTTTGCTTCTCGGATCCGTGCCGTGTTGGTGTGGAATTTCTAAAAAACAAAAAATCTCCCTCGGTTAGCTCCGACGGAGATTTTTTGTTTTTTAAACATGACGGCGCCGACAGACAAACGAATCTTGACAAGGCGGAAATAATAATCTATGTTGTTGCGAAAATGAAAGGATTAAAAAAATGGATATTGTATTGACCGGTGACAGACCTACTGGACAGTTGCATGTAGGACATTATGTCGGCTCGTTGAAACGCCGCGTGGAGTTGCAAAACGACAATAAACCCAAAGAAATGTTTGTGATGATTGCCGATGCACAAGCGCTTTCGGATAATTTTGATAATGTGGAAAAAGTCAGAAGCAATATATCGGAAGTGGCGCTTGATTATATGGCCTGCGGTTTAACGCCGGATAAAACCACGATTTTTATTCAGTCGCAGATTCCGGAGCTGTGTGAGCTTACGTTTTATTACATGAATTTGGTAACGGTGTCGCGGTTGCAGCGCAATCCGACGGTGAAAAGCGAAATTCAACTGCGCGGCTTTAAACAGAGTATTCCGGTGGGGTTCTTTACTTATCCGATAAGTCAGGCGGCGGATATTACGGCGTTTAAGGCCAATATTGTGCCGGTGGGCGAAGATCAGCTGCCGATGATTGAACAAACCAGAGAAATCGTACGCTCGTTCAATACATTATATGATGAAGTTTTGGTTGAACCGAAGGCGGTGTTGCCGGAAAATGAAATATGTTTGCGTTTACCGGGATTGGACGGTGCCAACAAAATGAGTAAATCACTCGGCAATTGCATTTATTTGGCCGATTCTGCCGATGATATCCAGAAAAAAATCAAAAGTATGTTTACCGACCCTACGCATTTACGCATAGATGATCCGGGACACACCGAAAATAATCCGGTATTTACGTACCTTGATGCGTTTTGTCGCGATGAGCATTTTGCCGCGTTGTGGCCGGAATATCAGAATTTGGACGAGTTAAAAGCACATTATCGCCGCGGCGGTTTGGGGGATACCAAAGTTAAGAATTTCCTCAATGAGATTATTCAGGAAGAATTACGCCCGATAAGAATGCGCCGCGAGGAACTTGCCAAAGATATGGGGTATGTTTTCGATATGCTGAAAGTCGGCAACCAAAATGCACGCCGCAAAGCCGTTCAGACCTTGGACGAAGTTAAGACCGCAATGGGCATTAACTACTATAAATAAGCAATTTGCTTATTTTTTTGGGGTTTTATCTTTAATCGCTTTGATTACGGCCGAAAAGTTAAAAGGCTCGGATGTAAGGAAAAAGTTTTTCTCGTCCGCATCGGCGTGGTAGAGTTTGTTATTTCGTGTCACTGCGTAATCTTTGGTTTTGGATGCTTTGGGGCCGCGCAGACTCAATGCAAATACCGGCGTCGGTGTCGGGTCAGCGATACCTAATTCAGCGTGACCGTTCTTATATACATCACTTTTTAGCGAAAAATGGAATTCACCGCGCTTGGCAGCTTCTTCCGCAATCGGGCTTAAAAAGGAAATACTCTTAGCTTTTTCTGACAATATCGGCATGGTTATCAAATCCATCGTACCGTAGCCCTCGCGATGTTGTCCGTTGGCATCAAATTCGAAAGCTGTGGCCAAAACATCAAAACGTCCCTCCTGATGCAGCGGGTAAGTTTTGTTTTGCTTGCAGTATTGTTCTATCAAATCTTTTCGATAATCATAAACTTCGAGACGATAAGAAACTTTATCCCACATAATCGAATCATACGGAATATTTTCGGATACTGACGGCACAAACATATAAAGGCGGGCTTCGCGCTGAGGGTCACCCTTCGGATTGTCAGGATGAAGTTCGATGGCCTGAGCTACCAACAAAATATGTTCACGGGCAACCGCAACATTATTTTTATGCAGCATAGCTGATTTTGCCTGTGCTATTTTGTCTTTTTTATACTGATTAGAGCTTTGAACATCATCTTGCTTAATCGGAGCTTCCTTTAATTCCACCGTATGCGGCTTGGTAGCAAATTTCGGCTTTGGCAATGTTCTGACCTTATAGTTTCCGTTATTCATTTTACAGTATCCTTTCAGATAAACTTTATACTCTTATAACATTTTTGGGTTTATTTGTCAATTATTTTCATCTGTGAAAATATAAATTATGCTTGCTTTTCAGATATTATGTGTTATGACCTTCGAAAAAGGAGAACATCAATGCTGAAACATGCTATGGAGTTGTTGTATTTACAATATAACCAATGCTACGATATCGTAAAGAACGACGCTCATTACAGTTATTACGCAAATGAAAAAATTCGCCATTCGTTGCAAGTGGCAGGGGCCGGCAATTATTTAGTGCGGCATATCGAATGGCTGCGCGACAAACCGGCGGAATATCTCGAAATGGTGCGTACGGCAGTGTTGTTGCATGATGTTTGTCGCTTTTCGGAAATCAGCAAGTCGTATCACGGAGACAAGGGGTATGACCATGGGGTGGCGGCATACGAATTATTGGAACATATGCCGCAATTTGATGATATTCGTATTCGCCTGCCGATTAAGCACCACGGGCACCTGATTGAGGATTTGTATGCTGATGAAGAATATCAAAATTTGCCGGAAGATTTGCAAAATGAAGTGCGGTTGATTTGTTTTGTTGTTCGCGATGCCGATAAAATCGCCAATTTCAAGATGATATCGTATGAGCCGTATTATTTGCCGCTGTTTATGGGAATTTATCGGGAGCTGACCGCTGAAGATTTACGGGTTTCCGACCACGTCAAGAAGTCCGCGTTTGTTTGTACCACGGTACAGAAGCCGTTTTGCAGTGTCGGCGATTGGGCAACGGCGTTATTGTCGTGGTATTTGGATATTAACTACCGAGCATCAATCGATTTTTGCCGCAAATTCGGAATTATTGATATAATGTTTCAGATGTACGAACAATATTGCGGCGATGCCGATTTCAGGCAAAAATACGTCGCGTATGTTAAAGAGCATCTGAATGCCCACAAATTTATCGATTAAGGCATGTTTATACCAAGCGCGAGTTATCGATAGCGGCTTTAACAAAAGCCACAAACAACGGATGCGGGGCAAACGGTCGCGATTTCAGTTCCGGATGGAATTGAACGCCGATGAACCACGGATGATCCGAATGTTCGACAATTTCAGGCAGGGCGCCGTCCGGCGAAGTTCCGACAATGGACATGCCGGCTTTTTGCAGCATATCTTTATATTTGATATTGACTTCGTAGCGGTGACGATGGCGCTCCGATATTTTTTCGGTACCGTAAATCTGCGCCACTTTGGAATTAGGCTTTAAAACACATTCATAAGCGCCCAAACGCATGGTGCCGCCTAAGTCGCCGTCTTTGTGGCGAATTTGCTTAGCACCATCCTTATCCCATTCGGTCATAAGCCCGATAACCGGTTCGCAATGCTCGTCGAGTTCGGTGGTGTTGGCGTTTTTAATACCGCACAGATTGCGCATGGTTTCAATTACCGCCATTTGCATACCGAAGCAGATACCAAAGAACGGAACCTTATTCTCACGGGCGTATTGGATGGCGTTAATCATACCTTGGGTGCCGCGCAAACCGAAACCGCCCGGTACTAAAATTGCGCTGACATCATTCAACACCTCGGACGGATTCATGGTTTCGAGCATTTCCGAATCCACCCATTTGATGCGCACTTTGTATTTGTTGGCGATACCGCCGTGAATCAGAGCCTCATGCAGCGATTTGTAGGCCTCAAGCAGCATCATATATTTGCCGACGACGGCAATGCGAACCTCACCTTCCGGCGCTTTTAAGATATCGACAATATTCTGCCAACGGCTCAAATCTGTCGGCTTAGAATAATCCAAGTTAAAATGCTTGCAAACCTGACGATCCATTCCTTCTGCCGAATATGCCAACGGAACCTGATAAATGCTCGGAGCATCGAGTGCGGTAATCACATTTTCTTCGCGGATGTTGCAGAACAATGCGAGTTTGCGTTTTTCGTTTTCCGGAATTGCCATTTGCGTGCGGCACAAAATCATATCCGGCTGAATACCGTATTCTTGCAATTTTTTTACCGAGTGCTGGGTCGGTTTGGTTTTGAGTTCACCTGCGGTCGGAATATACGGCAACAGCGTTACATGTACAAACATGGTACGTTCACGGCCGAGTTCGTAAGCAATCTGGCGAATCGTTTCCAAGTAAGGCTGGCCTTCAATATCGCCGACTGTACCACCGATTTCGCACAAAACAAAATCTTCATCCGTAATATCAGAGAGAATAAACTCTTTAATTTCGTTGGTAACGTGCGGAATAACCTGAATGGTAGAGCCGAGGAAAAAGCCGCGACGCTCTTTTTCAATTACGCGCTGATAGATTTTGCCGGTGGTAACACTGTCGGTGCGTTTGGCCGGCACACCGGAAAAACGCTCGTAATGGCCTAAGTCCAAATCAGCCTCGGTGCCGTCATCGGTTACGAAAACTTCACCATGCTGACACGGATTCATCGTGCCCGGATCAACATTCAAATACGGGTCAAGCTTGCGTAAACGTACTTTGTAGCCGCGGGCTTGCAAAATGGCCGCCAGTGAGGCCGAAGCCAAACCTTTGCCCAACGAAGACACTACGCCGCCGGTGATGAAAATGAACTTGGAATTCGGGTTTAATTTAATCTCAGACATTACGTTTTTCCTTATAAAATGGTCCTTAAAAAGTGACAAAGGCACTTAAGTCCTAAGTGCCTTATGTCAATCTGATTTTGCAATTTTTTTTACTCCGCTACCGGTACCTGCGGTTCACTCGGAGCTTCTTCAGCCGGTGCCGGTTGTTGCTCTTGCGAGGTTGGCAGTTGTGAAGCGACAACATCGTCTACGATAGAGGTTTTCTTTACTTCCGTACGGCTGTAATAAATGGAAATAGCCATACTCAAAATAAAAAACAAAGTAGCCAAAATTGCCGTGGCACGGGTCAAAATATTGCCTTTACCGCGAGCGCTGATTAAACCGCCGATGCTGTCACCGCCGCCCAAACCTTTGAGTGCGCCGCCGTTGGAACGTTGCATCAGAATAACGGCAACCAGGAAGATAGCCACGATTAATTGTAAAACTAACAATACAGAACTCATTTATTTATCCTTTCTTATTTGGCTGCATTTTTTGCAATATTGATGAAATCTTCTGCCTTCAGGCTGGCGCCACCGATTAACGCTCCGTCAACGTCCGGCAATGAAAGCAATTCTGCGGCATTTGAAGGTTTTACCGAACCGCCGTACAGAATCCGCATTTTGTTGGCAACGGCACGACCTAATTTTTGTGCCAGGGCCTTACGGATAGCGGCGTGTACTTCCTGAACATCAGCGGCTGTCGGAGTTTTTCCGGTGCCGATAGCCCAAATCGGTTCATAAGCGATTACGGTATTTTTGGCGGTAGCATTATCCGGAACCGAGCCGTTGATTTCTTTTTGACAAACCTTGATGGTTTTGCCGGCATCGCGTTCGGCTCCGGTTTCGCCTATGCAAATGACCGTATTTAAGCCGGCGTTGTGTGCGGCAACTGCCTTTTGGCATATCAATTCGTCGGTTTCAAAGTGATCTACACGTCTTTCCGAGTGACCAATCAGCGTATAGGAACAGCCTAAATCTTTAAGCATCAGCGGGCTGATGTCGCCGGTGTGTGCGCCCTTGTCGGCAAAATGCACGTCTTGTGCCCCCAAAGCGATTTTGGTGCCGCGCAGGCACTTTTTTATTTGGCCGAGCAAGGTGAACGGCGGGCAAATTAAAAATTCACAATCAAACTTACCGGCCTTAACTTCTGCCGCAACAGACTTGGCCAAAGCAACGCCTTCTGCCTGCAGGCAGTTCATTTTCCAGTTACCGGCAATTAATTTTTTTCGAGCCATTTTTTTACCTCTTCTCCTAAAATCAATAAAAACCTGCACCTTTGTAACACACTAAAAAATATTTTTCTACAAAAAAAACAGGTTACTCCCTGTTTTATTCTGTTGTATAAATCAATTTAAAAATTGCAATCATAAATTATGTATTTATAATAAGCAAAAAACTGAATTTAAAGGATAGGAAACAAGGTTATGATTAACAGATTTTCAAAAATGCGTGACAGTTGGTTTACCAAAATTATTTTAACCGTAACGGCTTTGAGCTTTATGTCTTTGTTCGGCGTATCGGGTTATATTAACTCGGCAGCACGCAACAAGGCGGTTATCAAAGTTGACGATGTTGAAGTCTCACAAAGTGAATTTGCATATTTTTTGCAACGTGATTTGGCGCGCTTGAGAGCCATCAACGGTGATTTTGACGAAGATGAAGATGATACGCAAAAAACAATGGTGGCAAATATGTTGGCTAAATCCAAGCTTGATGACGCAATTTTGGAAAATACCATGCGTAAGTATAATATTGATTTTTCGCGCAGTCTTATCGGTAAAATCATTCACTTTATGCCGCAGTTTATGAATAACGGAGCGTTTGATCCGCAGCAATATCAATGGTATTTGCGTAATTCAAATAAGTCGGAAGATGAGCTGATTGCGGAAATCAGGTACAATTTGGCTCGTAAATTGTTGGTGGAATTGCCGGTTTCCGGTGTGGAAGTACCGCAAGTATTTGAGCAACAAATGGCTAAGGTTTTGGGCCAACGCCGTACGTTCAAATATACCAGAATTAATGTGGCGGATGCTAAAATTACTCGTAAGCCGACGGAAGAAGAGTTGGATCAGTTTTACGAGGATATGGCTGAAGAGTTGATGATTCCGGAAAAGCGCGATGTTACGATTATGTATTTGTCGGAAGATGATTTGGCTCAAAGAATCGAAATTTCTCCGGAAGAAGTAGAGGCTTATTATAAGGAACATATTGAAGATTATGAGCAGCCGGAAAAACGTCATGCCTTGCAAATGGTGTTTGATGATGAGCAAGAGG
>JBGUGE010000086.1:0-28163 GCA_045111335.1 Alphaproteobacteria bacterium
TTTCAATCATTGAGCGGCCGCGTTCGCCATTTTTAATCATTTATCGTTATCCTTATTTCTTTTCGTCCGGATCGCGCAAGACATAGCCGCGTCCCCAAACGGTTTCAATATAATTCTTGCCGCCGGATGCTTTTTCAAGCTTTTTGCGCAACTTGCAAATAAACACGTCAATAATCTTGAGTTCCGGCTCATCAATTCCGCCGTAAAGGTGATTCAAAAACTGATCTTTGTTAAGGGTAGCGCCTTTTCTGAGAGAAAGTAACTCCATAATGCCGTATTCTTTGCCGGTTAAATGCAAAGTTTTACCTTTAACCGTCACGGTTTGCGTATCCAAATCGATTTCGACATCGCCGGTACGAATAATTGAGTTGGAGTGGCCCTTCGAGCGACGAACCACCGCCTGAATACGCGCCAACAATTCGGCCTTATCGAAAGGTTTGGTCAAATAGTCATCGGCGCCGTAGCCCAAGCCCTTAACTTTTTTATCCGGCTCGGACAAACCGGAAAGGATGAGCACCGGAGTATTAACTTTTGAATTGCGCAGATTTTTCAAAACTTCATAACCGTTCATATCCGGCAACATCAAATCCAAAATGATAATATCATAATCATAAAGTTTTGCGATATCCAACCCGTCTTCGCCCAAATCGGTAGCATCTACCACCATACCTTCTTTTTTGAGCATCATTTCAATACTTTGCGACACCGCATAATCATCTTCAACCAAAAGAACCCTCATGTTTCCGCCTTTCGAAAAAATTTTTAACCACGATAAGTTAAGTTTAATCAAAACGTTGTAAATGAAAAGCATTTGTTAATAATTATTAACAGGATTATCAAAAAAAGTTTGACAGGTTGAGTTTTAGCGATTAAAAAGCGTCGGTGTATCAAAAAACGCTTGATTTTTCAAAAGATGTGCGCTAAAAATACACTCAGCTTATATCGGTCCCATCGTCTAGTGGTTAGGACGCGGCCCTCTCAAGGCTGCAACACGAGTTCAAATCTCGTTGGGATCACCAATAAAAAAAGAGGAAGGTTATACTTCCTCTTTTTTTTATTGATCCTCACTTCCGTGCGAGATTTGAACGAGGTGACGAGCCGGAGGAACAAAAACAACCTCAAAATGTTGTTTTTGGACGACGGGCGAAGGACACTTAATGAGCCGGAACAACAGTGACGGCGAATTTAGTGACCGAGTGCCCGTAGCTGAGAGTGAGGCATAGCCGAACTCGACAGCAAGACAAATCTCGTTGGGATCACCAATAAAAAAAAGAGGAAGGTTATACTTCCTCTTTTTTTATTGATCCTCACTTCCGTGCGAGATTTGAACGAGGTGACAAGACGAGGATAATATAATTTTTCCGGTTGATATTTACACAATAATATGGCATCATTTTTTATCAGAAAAAACAAGGATAAAACCAATGTTGGCAACCGATTTGATTAAACCGCACAAACTCAATCCCGGCGACAAAGTGGCGATTGTTTCGCCGTCTTGGGCCGGTGCAAGTGTTTTCCCCGAGCGCTATTCGGCCGGAAAAAAACAACTTGAAGCAGAATTCGGATTGGTTGCCGTAGAAGCGCCGAACGCCATGCTCAATGCCGAAGAAAATGCCGATAATCCGCAAAAACGTGCGGCCGACATCAATTGGGCAGTGCAAAACGACGAAATTAAAGCTATTATTCCGGTTATCGGCGGTGACGATGCCGTACGCCTCCTGCCATTTTTGGACTATGCGGCAATAAAAGCTCATCCCAAAATTTTGCTCGGCTACTCTGATGAAACGGTACTGCATCTTGCGTTTTTACACGCCGGTGTCCGCTCAATATACGGTCCGACGATTATGGCCGGCGGCTTTGCCGAAAACGGCGGAATGTTTGATTATTGCAAAAATTCGGTTTTAAAAACCTTGTTTTCAAGTGATGTAATCGGCAAAATAGAACCGAATATGAGCGGTTGGACCGACGAGGAATTACCATGGAAAGACCCGAAAAATCAGGCAATTCGGCGCACCTTGAAAAAGTCGACCGGCATTAAAGTTTTGCAGGGTAGCCGCAAAGTACGCGGTCATTTATTCGGCGGCTGTATTGAAGTTTTGGAAATGCTCAAAGGCACACCGGTATGGCCGCATCAGGAATTTTTCGACGGCTCCGTACTGTTTTTTGAAACATCGGAAGAAGCACCGTCTGCCGACTATGTAGTGCGCGTATTACGTAACTACGCCGCCGCCGGAATTTTAGAAAGAGCCGGCGGAATCATCATCGGACGCGGTGCCAATTTGCCACACGATGAATCGGACCGTTACGACCGCGCTTTTATGCACGTGATTCAAAAAGAGTGCCATCTCAATCTGCCGATTTTATCGCAAATGGACTTTGGCCACACCGACCCGATGTTCTTGTTACCGTATGGCGCCGAAGCGGAAATTGACCCGATAAACGGCACTTTTTCCATCCTCGAAAGCGCAGTCATTTAGCAAATCCATATTCCGTTGCAAATCATAAATAATCGGTTTTAAATCTTTTTCTCTTTACTTTCGGCAAAATTATGCCTATTTTTACGGTGTTAATAATAAACGAAAGGAAAGTAAATGAAATCAGAGAAAAAACCGGAAATCAAACCGGAAATGAAAAAATGTGATTGCGGACCGGAATGCAATTGCGGTTGCAACGAAGGAAAAGAATGTCATTGCGGCGATAAATGCCGTTGCGGTTGCGGCAAGTGCCGTTGCGGCGGCAAATTAATAGCCCTGCTGATTGTCTTTTTGGCCGGCATGGGTTTCAATGAATTGCTGCACGGTTGCTTCGGCCGTTGCCCGAGCAAGGCTCGTCCGGCGCCGATGATGTCGGCTCCTCACCACGCTATGCCACATGCCTTTAACGGTGCCGGCACCACAATTATCATCAATGCCGACGGCTCGACCGACATCCGTCACGGGGCAAAATGCGGTTGCCATAAACATCACAAAAATATAGATAAACACCAGCACCACGGTAAAATGCCTATGCCAAAAACAGGTGACGCTCCGATTATTGATAAAGCAGCCGCCGAATAAGCCGCATGGCATATAACACAAACTGAAATCGCCGGAGTATATTTCCGGCGATTTTTGCTTATACTTTTTACGGTCTTTTGCCGTATTCAATCAAACGATGTCGCACCAACCCGCGAAGCGATACTTCCGGTCTGGCGCCATAGTGTGTAATTACTTCGGCCGCCGTAATTCCTCCGATAGTTGCGCACGTTCCCAAACTGCGCCCGTTCGATAATCCGTACAAAAATCCGGCGGCATATAAATCACCGGCACCGGTGGAATCTACCACATCTTCAATTTTTTCTGCCTCCACAAAG
This sequence comes from Alphaproteobacteria bacterium, assembly GCA_045111335.1. GTDB lineage: Bacteria > Pseudomonadota > Alphaproteobacteria > RF32 > CAG-239 > RUG410. The sequence continues at coordinate 3,353 of JBGUGE010000086.1, forward strand.
ATTTTTTCGCGTCCGTGAACCACCACCGAACCGCGGCTGTCACGCGTAATTGCGGCAATGCTGACGTATGGTTTGATAGCATCCAACGCCGCATAAAAATCATCCGTTTCAAACAGCAGTTTCAACTCTTCTTCATTGGCAAACAAAATATCCACATAATCGGCAATCATCTTCAGCATTCCTTGCCGATGGTTGCGCACGCAGGATTTTGCCGAAACGCTGAACACCACTTCACGCCCGTGCTTGTGTGCCAATTCGCAAGCCTTGAGCATTGCTTTTTGCTCAACCGGTTCATCCCATAAATAGCCTTCCAGCAACAAAAATTTCGATTCGCTGATAAGTTTTTCATCAATATCGGCTTCCGAAAGTTTGCGCGCCGCCCCCAAATAAGTGAACATCGAACGCTCGGCATCCGGCGTTACCAACACCACACTGCGCCCGGTTGCCGGACCTTCCGCCAACGGTTCGGTAAAGAAATCAATGCCCGCCATGGCGATATTGCGCTGAAACAATTGTCCCAACTCATCATCATGCACTTTGCCGATATAGGCACAATCGGCACCGAGCGAAGCCATACCGGAAATCGTATTGGCCGCCGCGCCGCCCGAAACCTGCAATTCCGGAATCACATCGGCATAAATTTTGCCGGCTTCGGCCGCCTCAACCAACGTCATCGAGCCTTTATCCAGCCCGCGCTCGGTCAAAAATGCATCGCCGACTTTGGCCAACACATCAACAATCGCATTACCTATCCCCACCACATCATAAACCGTTTCTGCCATCATATCCTCCTTACAGATGCAAAATCAACCCGACCACCGCCGACGCCGCAATATAAACTATCGGGCTTTTTTTGAAAAATCGCATTGCCGCTAACAACACAACCATCACTGCCAACGACGTGTAATCGGTTATCGTTTCTTTAGCTATATCCCAACCGGCAAATAAAATCAAGGCCAAAACCGCCGGTCTCATTCCGGAAAGGATTTTATTGACGTAAGCATTGTTCTGCCCCCGGTTCAGCGCCTGCGCCACAAAATATATCACAATCATCGACGGCAAAACTTCGCTCAAAGTTGCCGCCAGAGCGCCGCCCAAACCGGCCACCTTAAATCCGGCATAGGTTGCCATGTTGATGCCGACCGGCCCCGGAGTTGACTGCGATACGGCAATCATGTCGGCCAATTCGGAAGCCGAAAACCATCCGTATGTTTCTGCTAAATCAAACAAAAACGGCACCGTTACCAAACCGCCGCCCACCGCAAACAACCCGATTTTGAAAAATTCCCAACACAGCAAAGCATAAATCATTTGATTATCCTCTTAAAGTCGGGAATAAACGCCGCACCGGCCGCCAAAATCACTATCACTATTGCCGACAAATCAAACAACCACAGCAACAGCGCCGCGGCCGCAAAAACCACATAGCCGCGCAGGTCTTTAATCCCCTTTTGGCACATATTCCACACCGTGTCGATAATCAGGGCAATCACACAAATGCGAATACCACCGAATGCCCATTGCATATATTGATTATCCATATATTTCCGCAAAAAAGCCGCCACCAGAGCAATAATGATGACCGAAGGCGAAATCACCCCCAATGTAGCACAGATAAGTCCGCTGATTTTACGCAATTTATAACCGATAAATGAGGCGGCATTAACCGCAATAATCCCCGGCGTACACTGCCCAACGGAATAATAGTTGAGCAACTCCTCCGCAGTTACCCATTTTTGTTTTTCCACCGCTTCTTTTTGCAAAATCGGCAACATGGCATAGCCGCCGCCAAAGGTAAACAGCCCCATTTTGAAAAACAGCGCATATAATTTCCACAAACTTACCATAGATAAAAGATTCTACCCTACCGAATTAATTTTCTTATCTGCCGATATTTGTTCCTGCCAACGCAACGGTGATTTACGCGCAATCATCGACTTTGATGCCTCCTCTTTATCCGGCTTTGCTTTATTTTTATCCAAGCCTTTACGCAATCCGGCCAATTTATCGTTAATATATAGACTCTGTGTAGCAATATCAAGCATTTTGCAGTTGATTACTCTAAAGTTATAAATCGGTTGCTTTTCAAGATAATCTTTAACCGAACGCCCATTCTTATCAACCGCCAGCGGATCAGCCCCCGCCGCCAACAACCACTCAACCTCCTGCGGGCTAAATGCCGTCATCAACGGAGTTACGCCTTTTTCATCACTCAAATTCGGATTGGCACCGGCACTCAGGCAAAGTTTAATGTCCTGTATGTTGCTGTGTCGAAGCAATGCCTCTTTCAATGCCGCATCCGCATCAAATCCATATTGCAAAAATACTTTCAGAGTGCGCGTATCACTAAACATTTCGGCGAAAGAATGCATTCTTTGATTCAGCTTTTGTAATGTCGCATCATCATAATTAAACTTAAACTTAAGGTTCGGATTCATACCGTGTTTAAGTGCAACTTCGGCTACTTCCGGCTCTGTCAGCATTCGGTAATACTTTTCATTTTCCGGAAGGGACGAGATAGAATCAAACACCATCAAAACTCTGGCCGCCTGCCGATAGAGCTCCGCTTTTTTACGTCCGGTACGTGTACGTTTGGAGCATTGATCGGCCATCTTATACAATTCATCAACCGCCGCTTCCTTTGAATTATCTGCAGGTTGCTTAAATTTGAGCGGCACAACCGCGTGCGGCAACAAATTGACTTCCGGATTATATTCAATCGGCGCGCTCTTTTCTTCCGGCTTGATTTTCCCGGCCTTAAGCAGCTCATAGGTTTCGTCGTTCATCACCATAAATTTCGGCTTTAAGAAAATGCAGGTAGCGACATCCCAACCGTCCAAAAGCTCATCATTAAACATATTAACCATATCTTTCGGCGCATACAATGCGTCATAATCTTTGGCAATTGCTTCAAAATCCAACCGTCTGTCACCATACAGATTTTCTTTAATGTATTTCATCATTTCTTTAGAACCGCGTTCCAAGGTCAAAATTTTGCAATCATCATACGGCACAATATGCCACCGCTCATTTCCGTATAAAAGCGTAAGACCTTGTCCCTCAAGATAAGTATCCCATGCGGCCTTCCCTGTCTCCGGATTAACCGGCGAGGTCCACAACACATTTTTCGGTTTAGAACGATATTCATCGTTCTCCGGATGTATCCACGCTTTCTGCGTTTTATAAAGTGGTCCACGCATCACAAAGTCAATCTCGGTTTGCATCTTTTTCTCCTTAAAATCTACGCCGCATTATATACTGTAAAACAGAATTTGTCCAATTATTTTTTTCTCAAAAACATCTTGACAAAATTTACAAAATAAATTAATCTGTGAGCATAGTTACAAATCACTTATATACAAATTATATGAAAAAAATTTTTGATTTTCTAAGGAGTGATGTCAAAATCAAAACCTCTCATCTTTGGATGATTGGTTTAGGCATCATCATCGGATTGGGTTTCTTCATAAACTGCGCAATCGCGCCGTTTGTAGAATCGTGCAATCCGGTGGACTATAATGAACTTATTCTAGCGGCTTCCATCGTCGCCGGCTTAGGAACTGCCCGACAGGTTGTCTTGATGCGATTCAAGTACCTTGAGGGACTACTTCCCATGTCCGCCTCAGATAAGGCTACCGCTGAGGAGGTTTTAAAGGAACGTCTATGGGTGCCGGCCATCGGCTGGTGTCTGGTAATCGGCTTCGCTGTCAATATGCTGGTGTTGCCGTTTTTCCATGAAGTCAGACCTGTGGACTGGAGTTTTCTGCAGTCTTCTATCGGAATCTTCTTGACTATCTCCGGTGCTCGCGAGATTGGTGTGTACTCTCAGCAACACAATGAGCGTCGCGCCAAAGTGATGCGCCAGAGATCGGAAGAAGAGAAACCCGAGGAAGAAGAGCCGGAAGATAAGCCAGCTGAAACCTAAAGTAAAAATTAAAACCGTTCCTTAATCGGAGCGGTTTTAATTTTTTTGCCATCTGTAAAAATCCAAAAAACATTTTACATTTATGCGGTACCCCGCTATACTTGCCGCATAAAAGGAGAAAGAACATGCATAACACCCGTAAAGTTACCGAAGATATAATTTGGCTCGGTGCCAACGATCGCCGGCTGGCGCTGTTTGAAAATGTATACCCGATTCCGAACGGAATTTCTTACAACTCATATCTGTTGCTTGATGATAAAACCGTGTTGTTTGATACGGTCGATTCGGCGGTGCGTCACCAGTTTTTTACCAACCTGCAATATGCCTTAAACGGCCGTCCGCTTGACTATATCGTGATTCACCACATGGAACCGGATCATTGTGCCGAACTGGAGTCGCTGTTGCAACTGCATCCGGAAACTATGGTTGTTTGCAATGCTCAAACCAAAAAAATGATTGAGCAGTTTTTTGAGCTTAACCTGCCGACGGAGAAATATCTGCTGATAAAAGAAGGCGATTCGCTTACCACTGGTAAACACACATTGCAATTTATTTCTGCGCCTATGGTACACTGGCCGGAAGTGATGATGACTTACGATTCGAGCGCCAAAATTCTGTTTTCGTCCGACGCTTTCGGAACCTTCGGAGCCTTGGACGGAAACATTTTTGCCGACGAAGTGCCTTTCGAACGCGAATATTTATATGAAGCACGCCGATATTATACCAACATTGTCGGCAAATACGGCCCGCAAGTGCAAAATGTATTAAAAAAAGCCTCCGCTCTCGATATTCAGATGATTTGCCCGTTACACGGCTTTGTCTGGCGCCAAAATCTCGGCTTTTTCATCGAAAAATATACCAAATGGGCGGCCTATGAACCGGAAGATAAGGCGGTTGTCATCGCCTACGGCTCAATTTACGGCAACACTGCCAATGCCGCTGAAATTTTAGCAACCGAATTAGCAAAGAAAGGCGTTAAAAACATCCGCCTTTATGATGTTTCGGTAACCCACCCGTCATATATCATAAGCGAGGCTTTTCGTGCTTCGGCATTAGTGTTTGCCGCCCCGACTTATAACGGTGGAATTTTCGTAAATATGGATAATTTGTTGCGTGAACTGACGGCTCATAACCTGCAAAACCGCACCATAGCACTGATTGATAACGGTACCTGGGCACCCCTTGCCGGCAAACAGATGGCTGAAGAAATCGGCAAATGGAAAAATTGCACATTGCTTGAACCGACCGTGTCGCTGAAATCGACGCTCAAGGCCGAACAGCGTACTGCGTTTGATGCTCTATCCTCCGCTCTGGCCGCTGTTGTCAAATAGCATCCATTGTTAACGATTTGCTAAACAAAATGAGATATAACCTACTGTTGTATATACAATTTTAGGAGACTTTTTTATGAAAAAATATATTGCAGAATTATTTGGAACATTTGTTCTGGTATTTATCGGCTGCGGTACGGTTGTATTTTCCGCACCTTACTTCGGCCCGATGGGTATTGCGTTGGCATTCGGTTTGGCTGTTTTGGCCATGGTTTATGCCATTGGCCCGATTTCCGGCGCCCACATCAATCCGGCGGTTACGCTCGGCGTGTTGTCTGCCGGACGTATGAGCCTTAAAGATGCCATCGGTTACATTATTTTCCAATTTGCCGGTGCCGCACTCGGTGCCGCTGCTTTGGTTTATATGCTTAAAGGCAAACTCAACGGCTACGATGTTGCCACTGCCGGTTTGGGCCAAAACGGTTGGGGTTACAGCTATGGCGGCGGATATAATCTCTACACGGCTATTGCTTTTGAATTTATCGCCACCTTTATCTTTGTAAAAGTAATCTTAAAGGTGACGGCTGCCGAATTAAAGATTGCCGGTGTGGTTATCGGTTTAACCTTGGTGGTATTACACATCTTAGGCTTGCCGATTACGGGTGTTTCGGTAAATCCGGCTCGTAGCTTCGGTCCGGCTTTGTTTGTCGGCGGAGTTGCCATGGCTCAATTATGGATGTTCTTGGCAGTTCCGGCAGTTGCCGGTATCTTTGCCGGTATTTGCTCGCGTTGTTGCTGCTGCGGTTGCTGCGGCGGTGCCTGCAAAGTAGAAGCAAAACCGGAAGTAAAGGCTGTTGCTGAAGAAAAAACGACAGTACATAAACACTCTCCGGCGCACCATACTGCTCGCAGAGCGGGCAACAAAGCACCGAGAAAATAATCCGAATTTACGATTATGAAACAAGCCTCGCCCATGCGGCGGGGCTTTTGTTTTTTTGACAAATAATTATTGACAAATAACCTTATGCATGTTACGTTGCAATCAGATATATTTTATTATTCAAAACTATGAAGCGAACTATTATTTTTAAGATTGCCTACATCAGGCATGAGGGTAAGTTGTGGAAATTTTACCCGAACGAAAATTGCCAGCCGATTGCGGTAAAGGACAGTTTGATAAACAGAGAACGCATACCTACGGCCGGTCAAATGTCTTGCAAGTTATATCTGAGTGTGGACAATGATTTGATCACCGGTATGCGCGTCGACTACTACAATCTGTGGGAGTATACCAAAGGAGATAAGTGTAATCTTCCGATTCTTCCTGAGGCCTACCGCATAACCGGCCGCCAATGTGCCAAGAAACATAAGCACGAAGACAACGAGTGTTGTTCATGTTGCCCGTGGTGTCAACACCTTACACCTGCCGGCTATATGAAACTCGATTACCCGTCGGAAAACTATGTTTTCACGGTAAAAACTCGCAAATGAAAGAGAAGCCTTATCCTCACCGATAAGGCTTTTTTTATTATAAATAAAGATAATTAATCGGTTGAAAATACAAACATTTAACATATATTTCAAAAAAAAATAAAAAAAGTTCTTGATTTATAAAAATTTAACGTGTATAAGCAATATCGATGATTAAACGGGCGCTTAGCTCAGCTGGAAGAGCATCTCGTTTACACCGAGAGGGTCGGGAGTTCGAACCTCTCAGCGCCCACCAATCACAAAAAACGCCTCAAGGCGTTTTTTTGTTATCGTCACCAATAGAGGTTTGAACTCCCGAGGCGGGAGTTCGACAACCAGCGAAAGGCGGGCGGGAGCACGCCGGTCGCCGCAGGCGATGAGCGCAGGAGCGGGCGAGCTTTTATATTATAAAAGCGAAGGTCAGCCTCTCAGCGCCCACCAATCAAAGTCTTGAATTTCTGCGGGAATTTCAGGGCTTTTTGTTTTGAGGAACCCATGACAAACGATTTAACCGTCGGACATCCGCTGAAACTGATTATCTGGTTTGCCCTGCCCTTGCTGCTCGGCAACCTGTTTCTGCAACTTTATCAGATTTCCGATATGATTATTGTCGGCCACCTCATCAGTGTCAATGCCTTAGCGGCAATCGGTGCGTCGGCTCCTATTTACATGGTATTTTTGATGATTGCATTTGGCTTTACCGGCGGTCTTACCGTGATTACGGCACAACGCTTCGGAGCAAAAGACGAAGATGGTGTCAGAATGTCGGTTTTCCATTGTCTGTTGGCGGCCATAGCCTTGAGTATCATCTTAACCGTCGGCCTGATTGCCTCACTTAAGCCGTTGCTCCATATTATGAATATGCCGGATGAATTATTCGAAGATGCTTATGATTTTATGTATGTAATGTGTTTAAGCACGGTAATGATTATCCTTTTTAATCTGCTTTCCGGCTTTATCCGCGCCTTGGGTGACAGCAAAACTCCGCTGTATTTTTTGATTTTCTGCTCGCTGATAAACATTGCACTGAATTTTATCTTTATAAAATATTGCGGCTGGGGTGTTGTCGGCTCTGCCATGGGAACACTTGTTTCCAACATGGTTTCGGTGTTGGTTTGTTTTATTTATATGTGGAAAAAATTTCCGCTGTTGCGCCTTGATAGAAAATTTATGCACTACAACCCTCGAATAATGCGCGATCACTTACGGTTAGCTTTTCCGATGGCGTTACAATTTTCGATTCTGTCATTCAGCATTATGATCATTCAAAGTGTATGCAACTCATTCGGTCCGGATGTGATTGCCGCCTTTGCCGCCGCTTTCCGTATTGAGCAATTTGCCACGCAACCGCTGCTCGCCATCGGCCTTTCCATGGCGACTTTCACCGCGCAAAATTGGGGTGCGCATCTGCTTTCGCGGATTCGCCGCGGTGTTAAATATGCTTTTATTATGTCGACAATTCTCAGCATTGTGGGCTTTTTCCTCATTCGCAAAATCGGCAGCGGCATGATTGCCATGTTTATTGACACCGGCGACAATGTTTCCGGCAATGATATCGCGCTGATTTTGGAAATCGGACGCCAATATTTGGTTATCAGCACCATGTTTTACTTTTTCCTCGGTGCGATTTTTGTATTCCGCAACACCATTCAGGGCATGGGCAAGCCGATTTTACCGCTGATGTCGAGCGTTATTGAGTTGTTGGTGCGAGCCTTCAGCGCCATCGTATTGGCAAACATCATCGGCTATCGCGGCATTATGTACGCCGGACCGTTGGCATGGCTGGCCGCCGGTTTGCTGGTAATTATCGGCTACTTCTACTACATTCGCAAGTTCAGCAAAGAAAACCCTTTCCAATGGAAAATGGGTGAAATCCGGCAACAGCTAAAGCAAAACGGGCCGATTGATTAGTTGTTCGACTTTGTTAATCCGAACTTTGCCGCAACTGCCGCAGCCGCCGCTTTTCCTGAAGCCACTGCCTCAACTGCGGTTGAACCGCCGTTTACCACATCGCCGGCATAAAAAACATTCTCCGATTCGCGGATTTCCTCGGCGCGCACCGACCCGAGCGCCAACACAATTTGTGCAAATCCGCCGCGTGCCACTTCCGTATGCGGTACATCTTCCAAGCGTCCTTCCGCATTAAATCGGGTTTTGCAAGTATATGCAATCAACGCCTCGCCGGATTTTTCGATTTTTGTAACTCGTGTCATGGTGGTAATATCGACCTGCTTTTCCAACAAAAACGCCCTCTCCGCCGCGGTAATACGCATATCGCTCAACCGCCGCCGCACAAACATTTCGACACTCGTCGCTCCTTGTTCATTTGCCGTCAGCGCACAGTCCACAGCCGCCGCACCGCCACCGATAACCGCCACCGCACCGCCGGTTGCGTACTTTTCCGATTCGCGCAAATACGTCATATAATCCATCGCCAATTCTTCACCGACAATCCCGAGTGTGCGGCTTTTCTGTTCGCCAACCGTCACTATCACCGCCGCAAAACCCTGCTGCAACAAGGATCCGTAATCGGAAATTGCCGTATCAAAATGCGCCTCAACTAAAGGATTTTGAGCCAAACGCTGCCATTCAAACCGCACAATTTCATGAGGCAATCGCTTTTGCGGAATCAGCTTCAGCGCCCCGCCGACCGTACTTTGGCGCTCAAACATCGTAACCGCAAATCCGTGCTTAATCAGCTCTGCCGTTGCCCCGATACCGCTCGGCCCCGCTCCGATAACCGCAATTTTTATGCCGTTAAACTCTGCCGCAGACAGAGGCGCACCTCCGTTTTGCTCGCGTGCCTGGCGCATAATTTCGGCCTGCACCGCCGGAATACGTATCGGTGCATCAATATTTTGCCTTACACAGGCGCGCATACAAAATTTATCGGGACAAATCAGCCCGCATGTTTCTCCCAGCGGATTCTGCGCCGCAATCAATGCCGCCGCCTCTGCCATATTACCCGCCTTGGCCGCGGCAATAAAATCATGCGGAGAACATTTAACCGGACACGCCTTTTCGCACGGTTTCACCTTGCATTGCAAACATTTTTCCGTTTCGGCGACAAATTGCGCTCTGTTCAAATATAATTTTACCACATTCCGTCTCCCTACTGCCATTTGTGTTATTTAAGCATAAAAATCTCAAAAAAACACCTAATATTTTTATTTTTCAGATTGTATTTCGCAAAAAACGCTGTATGATTGCGATATAACAGATTTATAGTGCAATGAAAATACAGTGGTTAAAAGACATTATTCAATCGCCGACCGCCGAAAAGTTTATCGGCAGTTTTGCCTTTTATTATCTCAAGTTTGTCGGTCTTACCACTCGATGGAAATCGGTTACAGGCGTTAAGGAAACTTACGAAACACTTGAAAAGGACGGGAGTATCATCGTCATCGGTTGGCACGGACGAACCTTAATGATGCCGTATTTCTGGAACAAAAGTCGCAAGCTGAATGCTCTGGTTTCGCCGCACCGCGACGGCCGCATGATTATGCATATTTTAGAAAAATTCGGTATCGGTCACATCAGCGGCTCCAGCAATAAAAATTCCAAAGATGCCGCACTTGAACTGATGCGCAACCTCCAAGACGGCAACAGTATTGCGATTATTCCCGACGGACCTCGCGGGCCGAGTATGGAATTAGCTATGAGCCCGCTATTTTATGCCCAAAAATCCGGAAAACCGATTATGGGGATTACTTACAGTATTGCTGGCTCTTATGTGGTAAACCAAAGTTGGGACGATATGCTGCTTCCGTTACCTTTCCATAAAGGAATGTATGCCATTACCCCGCCGATTTACATTCCGGCCGATGCCACTTCCGAACAGCTTGAAATTTATCGGCAAAAAATCGAAGACGAGCTTAACGAGCTGACTTGGAAACTGGATAAAGAAATGGGATTGCCGCATATTGCCAAAGGTAAACGACCGCGCAAAAGTCGCAAAGAAATTCATGAAGAAAACGAAAGAACCGAAAGAAAAGGGAAATAAATGTTCATAGGTATCTATAACACAATGATTCGCATTTTATATCCGATTGCCATTCGGCGCTATATCGAAAAGCGCAAAAAAATCGGCAAAGAGGATGTAAAGCGCTTTAACGAGCGCATCGGACGTCCGACCAAAGAACGTCCGGAAGGCCGTTTGGTTTGGTTGCACGGTGCATCGGTCGGCGAATCGATTTCTATGTTGCCGCTGATAAATCGTTTGCTTGAGCTTTATCCGGACATTCATATCATGGTTACCACCGGTACCACCACCTCGGCCGAAGTAATGGCAAAACGCTTGCCGGAGAGGGCTTTTCATCAATATCTGCCGATTGATAACCCGATGTTTACCACCCGCTTTGTTCGCTATTGGCAACCGACGATTGCGCTATGGTTTGAATCCGAATTTTGGCCGGCGATGCTGTCTTCCATCAAACGCCGCAACATTCCGTTGATTTTGATTAACGGTCGCATATCCAACAAATCGTTCAAACGTTGGCAACAATTTGAATTTATCATCAAAGAATTGCTTGATTGCTTTACCGCCTGCCTCGGACAATCGGAGGAAGATGCTTATCGTCTGCGGATTTTGGGGGCAAAAGACGCGATGTGCCTCGGTAACCTGAAATATGCCGGTCTGCCGATTCCGGTAGATCAGGAAAAAAAGGCAGAGATACTGCGCCAAATCGGCAATCGCCCGCTGTGGCTGGTCAGCTCGACTCATAATGACGAAGAATTTAAAATCGGCCGCTTCTTAAAAGAACTTCAGCAAAAGCACGCCGGTCTTTTGACTCTGATGGCACCGCGCCACCCTAACCGCGGGGCTGAAATTAAAGATAAACTTGAAAAAGATTACGGCTTAAAGGTAGCCTTGCGTTCGTCCGGTGAGCCGATTACAGCCGAAACCGATGCTTATGTGGCAGACACCATCGGCGAAATGGGGATTTGGTACGAAATTGCCCCGATTGTATTTATCGGCGGTTCGCTGATTCCACACGGCGGTCAAAACTTTATGGAGCCGTCACGTTGCCGCGATGCGGTGATTGTCGGTCCGCACATGCACAACTTTACCGATGCGATGACACGCGCCAAGCACGCCGACGGTATTATTCAGGTTAACGACGTGTTGGAACTTATTGATATGGTTGACCAGCTTTTGAGTAATCGTGAATTGCTTGAAGCCAAACGCAGTTTAGCTTATAACTGGGCCACCAGCGAAGCTAAAGTTTTGGATGGTATTGTTGAAAAAATTCAGGGATATATGGTGAATGAAGACTCCTAAATATTGGCAATCCAACTCCTTTTTATCAAAACTACTGACACCGCTCGGCAAAATATACGGTGCGGCCACACAGTTGCGTATTCGCCGCGGCAAACCGCGCAAAACCACGGTTCCGGTAATCTGCATCGGCAACATCACTGCCGGCGGCACCGGTAAAACTCCGGTTTCCGTATCAATCGCCAAAATGCTTGCCACTGCCATGCATCACCCGATTTTCGTTACCCGCGGTTACGGCGGTAAATTGCAAAATGTTTTGGTTAATAACAAAAAGCACACGGCGCAAGACGTCGGCGACGAACCGCTTATTTTGTCGGAGCAGGCTCCGGTAGTGGTAAATGCCGATCGCTATGCCGGTGCCGAATTGGCGGTTAAAGAAGGAGCCGATTGCATAATTATGGACGACGGTTTTCAAAATCCGGGGCTTTACAAAGACCTGTCTTTTTTGGTGTTTGACGGTCATTACGGCATCGGCAACGGCAAGATTATTCCGGCCGGTCCGCTCAGAGAAACCTTTGAAGACGGAGCCAAACGCGCCGATGCGCTGATTATTTTGGGAAAAGATAAGCATGATTTGGTAAAGCGCACAAAACTTCCGGTGTTTTTCGGCCATACCGAACCGGTGCAGACAACCGTAGGCAATACCGATGTTGTGGCGTTTGCCGGCATCGGACATCCGCAAAAATTTTATCATACTCTCAAGTTGCAAGGCTATAATGTGGTGAAAACCGTTGATTTTCCGGACCACCATTTTTATACCAAAGACGAACTGGAAAATATTTTGAACGAGGCCAAAAAACTGAACGCCGAAGTTTATACCACCAGCAAAGACTTTGTAAAAATTCCGTCGCTGTACCATAAAAGCATTAATATGTTGGAAGTTGCCGTGGTTTGGGATAAGCCGGACGCGTTGCTGAAGTTTATTGAAGATAGAATTCTCCCAAAATAGACAAATAAAACTTTACAATCGCCTTATTTTATGTTTTAATTCAACTACAAACAAATTATGAAGTTGAACTATTAAAACCTATATTTATGAATAAAAAGAAACTTTCGGAATTTCTCAGTCACAAAACATGGCTGTGGCTGCGCGTTTTCCGTAACCTTTACATTGCCAAGCACGGCTTGTACGAGGTTCTGGCAAAAACGGATTTACAGCCTTCGACCATTTTGCGCCTGTGCCGCAATGAAGATGATTTCGGAGAACTGTGGGATTTGGCGGAAATGCTGGATTATTGCGAAGATGATATTATCGGCACGATTGAGGACTTGCGCTTTTGCAAACCGGTACCGTGGCAATATGATTTTCTTCAGACAATGATTGAGCTCTCCGAAATGCCGATTGAAAACACCCTCGATCTCAACTCGATTGCCGACGCCTACTGCGCCGCGTTGATGCTTAAAGACTTCGATGTTTCGGCTCTGATGTCGCGCTTGGATACTGCTTATGGCAAGCTTTATCGCTCTGCCGCACACAAAGAATATCTGGTGCACCGCAATTTGTCATTAGTGCTTGAAGAAAAGTTTTCAAAACGCTTCGGAGAAGACATCGCCGCATTAAACAGCCGCGAGTTGGTAGACCGCTACTTACCGAAATGTGGTATTGACGGCCTGAAACAAGCCTTAAAAACCGCCCGCACCTCGGATATCAAGCTCTCGCCGGAAGAACGTGCCTGTTTGGGATATTCCTACTATTCGCCGTTTTTCTGCGATGCGATAGAGATGCGTAAGGCTATTCCCGGTTCCACCATTTTTGCCTGTGTTGAGGACCAGCTGCAACGTGAACAGCAATATCATCGATATTTGCTCGAAATGTTAAGCAAACTCGGCAGCAACGACGAAGACAAAGAAGATGAAATTACCGAGTTGCTTGAACAGCAACATCATTTTCTCTTCATTGACCCGTTGGACCGGTGTCTGGTAGATATTCGCCTCGGTGATGTGGTATATGCCAATGTGTATGTGCAAAGATTTATCGGTGATAACTTAAACAACAGTCTGCCCGATTTTATCCGCCTGCACAAAGGTTGTCTTTATACCATTGAATTTATCGACGATATCAATGAGTTGGAAATAGCGCAAGACTTTCTCAAACGTCTCAATGCCATCAAAAAAGCCTTGATAGATTTGGAAAAAGCCTGTCACACCAACCCGATGTTGCAATGGCAACCACTGGTTCGCAAACAGCATAAAATGCTTTCAACCGAGATTTCTAAGTACTACTACCTCTCGTATAGAGAATGAACAAAAAAAGTCTGTTGCTGAGCGCGGCGGACTTTTTTTGTTTTTAAACACGGATATATTCCATTTTCCTATGCATTATGCGCAATCGCCGCTTGCCATTTTCATAAGTTTGTATATTATCAGTAACAGAGCAACCCAGCGCGGTAGAAATTATGCACGATGTTTTTGAACTTATTTATCGCCGTTCGGCGTTTTTAATGACCAAAATTAAAACTCTTTGGTTGCAGCTTTATGCGCGCCTTATCTGTCATACTAAATCCGGGCGTAAAACGTATTATAAAACACAACGTGCCAAAATCGAGCGCAAATATTTAAGCCGCTATTTATATGCCTTAAACACCGTACCGACCGAAACCTCGCAACATCCGGTGCCGAAAATCATCTGGACCTGTTGGTGGCAGGGCGAAGAAAATATGCCGCCGGTAGTTAAGCGTTGCATCGCTTCAATGCGTCGCCATTGCCCGGATTATGAACTGCGGATAATTACCGCCGACAATATGCAAAATTATATCGAACTGCCTGATTATGTGATGCAAAAATATAAAAAAGGCCGGATTACGCGCACTCAACTCTCCGACTTGTTGCGAGTTGCCCTGCTCACCTGCTATGGCGGAATGTGGATGGACGCTACGGTGTATTTAACCGCACCGTTGCCGGCGACAATTACCGATGCGCCGTTTTTTGCTTTTCACGGTCATGAGATTTACCAATCTCAAAGCTGGTTTTTGCGTGCCGCCGACAACGATAAAATCATAAATTGCCTTAAAAATCTGATGTTTGCATATTGGAAACACGAAAATAAAATGATAAATTATTTTTTGGTATATCTGGCATACGATGTTGTTGTGACCGCAAACCCGCAATGTGCAAAACAATGGGAGCAAACCCCGCTTATTTATGACGATTGTTACGAATTGGCGGATAATTATTTTGCCCCGTACACCCCGCAAAAATGGGCTCAAATCAAGGCCAAAACCACCATACACAAATTAAGCTGGAAATACACAAAACAACCGGCGGAAAATTCTTTTTTGGATTATTTGCTGAACGGCAAACTGGAGGACTGAAATGCGCATTGTCAACGTTATGATAAGCAAAACCCTCGGCGGTATCGAGCAGGCGTTTTTGGATTATACGCAGGCCCTCAAACTACACCGCCATCAAGTCTGCACCGTTGTTGACACACGTTGTAAAATTATGTTGGCATTGCAGGTTTTGCGACCGGATAAAATTGTGCGCATTCCGTTCTTGCACTATAATTTTTTGTTAGTGCCGGTTTTGTATTTTCGCCTTTTCAGATTCGCGCCTGACGTAATTATTGTTCACAACAAAAAAGCTATCAACATTTTCCGTATTGTCGCCAAATTGCTCAGGTCCAAAATTGTTGCGGTGTCACATAATCCGAAATTTCGCCACGTCAACAAGTGTGACGGTATCTTTACCATCACCGATTATCAGCGCAATATTTTTGCACAAAAAGGCTATCCGGCAGAAAAGATTTTTACGATTCCGAACCTGATAAATACCACCCACGAATATAAAAAACAAACTTTTCATCAGCCGCCGATTATCGGTACTATGGGGCGTTTTGACCCGATGAAGGGTTTTCCGGATTTGATCGCGGCTTTGGCAATACTCAAACAGCAGGGTATCGAATTTAAGGCGGTTATCGGCGGTGCTCCGCAAGACGTTTATATCTCCGAATACGAAAAAATCCGCCGAATGATTGCAGAAAATCATCTTGAAGACGAAGTTACGCTGTTGGGATGGGTACACGATAAAACCATGTTTTTCGATAACATCGACATCTTTGTACTCTCATCGCGCTTTGAACCGTTCGGTATTGTATTGCTTGAAGCCATGTTGCACGGCAAACCGGTTGTGTCATCATTAGCCGAGGGCCCTGCGGAAATCTTTGCCGAACATAAAGACGCTGCCTATTTGTTTGAGGTCGGCAACATTGAGGCCATGGCCGAGCAATTAAAACAGGCTTTGCAAAATCGGGAAGAAACATTGAATCGAGCCCTCAACGGTTATGAACTTTGCACGGCAAACTACTCGCTGCAAGTGGTGGCAAACAAGTTAGATGCCGCCGTCCGCGCTTTTGCCAAAGAGGAGAATTAATAATGTCCGCACCGCTGATATCCGTCATTATTCCGGTATACAACTCCGCCAAATATCTGCTAACTACCCTGCAATCGGTACAACGCCAGACCCTGAAAGATTTTGAAGTTATTTGCATTGATGACGGCTCCACCGATGATTCTCCGCAAATTTTGGAACATTTTTCCCATAGCGACTCGCGTTTCATATTCCGCCGCCAGAAAAACGCCGGCGGCAGTGCGGCTCGCAACACCGGATTGGATGTGGCTGCCGGCAAATTTATTGCCTTTTTGGATAACGATGATATTTACCATCCGCAGTATCTGGAAGTTTTGTACCGCAACCTCATCGCCGCCGATGCTGACATCAGCTGTTGTTCATATCTGCGTTTTGAGGGCGACAGTGATTATGAATTTTCCGGTTCGCTGCCGGAAATTCCGCACATTGACTTTATTTCGGAACATCCGTTTACCGATAAATTTGTAAAAAAGAAAAAAATCGATATGCTGATGTGGACCAAACTCTACCGACGCGAATTGTTTACCGACATTCGCTTTGCGCTTGATTTGCCGGCCATCAATGATATGTTGCTCAATCTGGAAATTCTGCTCAAAAGCAAACGTGCCACCGTCTGCCGAGTGCCGCTGATTGCCTATCGCCAAATTGCAAGCTCGCAGACCCTCAAACCGCTATCGTTTGCACGTATTGAAGAATATAAAAACCTCTGCATCGATATCAATAAACTTGCCGCATCTTACCCGAAACAACGAACTGTTTTGCAAAAACTGGCCACTCGCTATGCCTACGATATGCACGTTGCCGAATATTCAGAGCGCTATAATCCGCAACAAGATACCGAGCACTACGAAGTTCTGCGCCGAAATTTGGCGGAGCTGATACAAAACGGTTATCTCAAACCATCAACGCTCGGTCTGCGCCGGCGCCTTAAGCTTTGGGCATTCCGCAACCGCCGATTTGCTCTCTTGAAATGGCTTAAGAAATAACCGCTTTTTATTCCAAATAGCAAACATGTAAAAACGTTACCGGCTTAATGTCGGTGGCGGCATATACTCGCCGCCGAATCTGCCCGCGAATAAAGTCCTCAAGCTGACTGCGATTATCTGTTTCCGCGCACTTTTTTGCCGCCAAAGGTTTAACCTTTTCCAAAATCTCCGCGGCTAATTTATTCCACGCATCTTCTTCCAAAATATCAACCGAGCTCATCTGCAAATCGAGTAATTCCGCTCCTCTAATCACGGCACTGATATAAAGCGAGCAGTTATAAGCAATGCGTCGGCGATTCTTAATCAGTTGCGAACCGAGCGGCACCGCGCGCCCCCTATCCCAGCCCAAAATATCGGTCGGTACCACCTCAATACATTCTATATGCTTATCTTTGAGCAAGCACAAATCACCGTTACGAGTAGAAAAAACTTCATTGATTCCGCAAGTTAAGGCAAATCTCTTGTGTTCACGGATGAACTTTTTATCACCGTGCACCGGCAGCACAATCGCCGGCTTCAACAACTCATACATCCGCTGCAAATCGGCCTTGGTGGCGTGTCCGGAGGTATGTACCAAATCGGTTTCTTCGGTAATAATCGTTGCTCCCTGCTCGGCCATCTTTTCCTGCATACGCTCGATTTTGCCTTCATTTCCCGGAATAATTTTAGACGAGAAAATCACCGTATCGGCGTTGTCGAGCTTCACATATTTACTCTCACCGTTGGCAATCAGGCTCATGGCACTGCGATAATTGGCCTGTGAGCCGGTGCAGATATACATCACCTTATCACTCGGAATATCCTTGCCTTCTTCAATCGAAAACACCTTCGGCAAATCGGCAAAATAGCCGCAATCGCGCGCAATCTGAATATTGGTCATCAACGTTCGCCCCAAAAGAACCGGCGTTCTGTTTGCTGCCACCGCCGCTAATATCAGGCTTTCGAGACGGACCATATTTGAGGCAAAGCAGGTTACGAGCAACCCGCCCTCAATTTGCGGCACCATTCGGATTAAGTTGGCCCGCACATCGGATTCGGAGGGCAGTTTTTTATCCAACATGGCATTGGTAGAATCACATACCAATAAATCAACGCCCTCATCGGCAATGCGCTTTAAGGCCGTAAAATCGGTTTTCAGCATTGAAAGAGTTTCATCATCAAACCGCCAATCTGTTGCATGCACCGCATTACCGTACTTGGTTCTGATGGCTAAAACACAGGTCTGCGGCACCGTGTGCGCCACCGAAATAAATTCCACGCTGAAATTCGGAACTTCCACCACCCGATTCTGATTAACCGAATTGAGCGGCACTATATCTGCCATCTTAAATTCGTTCAGGCGTTCTTTAATCAGCCCGAGCGTAAAGTCCATAGCATACACCGGACATTGCAAATGCGGCCAAATCTGCGCAATCGCACCCAGATGATCTTCATGCCCGTGAGTAATAAACAAACCGACAATATCGTCTTTATAGGCATCCAAAAACTCCGGCGAGGCATACGCCAAATCCATTCCCGGATACTCGTCCATCAAAAAACCGTAACCGGCATCAACCACAATCAACTTGCCGTCACATGCATAAACATACATGTTCATCCCGATATCATCGGCCCCGCCGAGCGGCAAAAAATACAGTCCCTCTCTATCAAAATCAGCCATTTTCATCCCCTAAATAAAAAACATCGCCCGCCAAAATTTTTTGCGTTTTATTACCTGTTCGCAAAATCAGGTCGGCGTTTTCATCAATTCCTGCAAAAATTCCCCGTTGTTCCGCACCGTTTTGGCGCACCGCAATTTCTTGCCCGATTCCCTTGGCTTGCTCTACCCATTGCCGCCGCAACTCATCGGCACTGAGCGCAATATTTATGCTAAAGTATCGTAAATACAGCGCCAAAAAATCCTCGGGACTTATATCCGTTCCCGCCTCTTTGAGCGAGGTTACCGGATACAGCATATCCGCATTCTTCGGGCTTTGCGCCACATTAACTCCCACTCCCACAATCATATATTCACCGATGCTTTTTTCAAGTAACATTCCGCTGACTTTGGCACCGTTTAATAACACGTCATTCGGCCATTTAATCCGCACATCGTCAGTATTTACCAAACTCCGCACCGCCTCTGCCAAACTGAGCGATGCGGCCATAATCAACACTCCCAAATCCTTCAGCGGAAATTCAAACAGCATCGAAAAAAACAAATTGCCATCCAAGCTCTGCCAACTTCTGCCGCGCCTGCCGCGTCCCGCCGTCTGTCGCCGCGCCGTAATAACCAGCCGTTGCCCCGCCGACCGCGCCGCATACTCGGCGGCCACATCGTTGGTACTTGTTACTTCGTCAAATGCCTTAATGACAAAACCGTCCGCCGCCATCAAAACAAAACCTCCAGCATCGAGCGAAAATCAAAAATCAGATAATGCGGCTGCAACGTAATTATAATCATCAGCACCGCATTCAACAAAATCGCCGTATAAATACCGCCGTCCGCACGGTCAAACGAAGTATGCTTATCTTCAAAATACATGGCACGCACGATTTGCAAATAGGCATAACCGATAACCGTCATCATCGACAGCAGATATATCAGCTGATAAAAATGGTGATGCAGAGCCAAATAATTCAGCGAAGAAAACAGCCCGACAAATCCCGAAAACGGAGGCAATCCCAAAAGCGAAAACATAAAAATCAGCAACATAGCACAAATATACGGCCGTTTTTGTGCCGCACCATCCAATTCGCTCACCATAAACAAATATTCGCCCTTTTTCTTGAGCCCGAACAAACATGTACAAATCCCGCACATCGCCAACAAGTACAAAAACAAATACACAAAACCGGAATTAACGGAATTAAGCGTAAATTTGCGAATGGTCAAAAGAATAATTCCCAAATGGAACACTGCACTATAAGCAAAAATTTTGCGAATATTCTGCCCGCTGCATGCCCCGACGGCTCCGACCCCCACGGAAAGCAACGCCACCGCCATATAAAACAACCGCAACTGTCCTAAAATCGGCGATAATACTACGACATTAAGCTGAATAAATCCGCCCCAAATTGCGCCCAACGGCACTAACAGAAAATAGGCAAACACCGGCAAAATGGTTTTGCCCAAAACTTCGGTGGCACAAAAATGCAACGGCGTTAACCCCAAAAGCAACACAAAAACCGCCGTAAACATCCCCACCGCACAGAAAATCAACGGATTATCTCTGCCGTTTTCAACGGTTATCCGCAAATCATCATACATCATCGAAGCACTGTTTTCATACAAAATCACGATGGAACCGGCCAGCAAAATCATCGCACATACCGCCGTAAATAAATAAACCTTATTACCCAAATCAATCTCTTTTTTACCGGTTCCCTGCCGCAGCAGAACGTAGTTACTGATAAGCAGGGTTGCACAACAACATGCCGTCAGCACCAAATTAACCGAACTTATCAGCAAACTTCCGCTGAACACGGTTAAAAACAAACATCCGCAAAAGATATGCGCCGGCACATTCATTGAAACAAACCACTTGCGCGACGGATACAACAGCACCAAACCGCTACCGTAAAGCAAACAGTCAAACAGCAGTGTAAATTTATTACCCACCGTCAATCCGACAATGGTGGTTTTGTTATAAAAAATTACCGCCAGACCGAAGCTTATTATCAGCATAATACGGCTGAAGCGAAAACATCCGTATGCGTCGTCTTCATCACGCTCGCCGAACATCAACACCAACAGCGCGATGATTAAAAATGTGGCAGGCGAAAAATAAATTAAACTTTCTAACATTTCGCCTCCTTAAAACACAAACCACAACGGGTTGAAAAACGATAAAAACAACAAGATAATCAGGACCATAAAAAATCCCGTTTTTCTTTCGGAAATATCTTCGATTTCAGTTTCTGCGGCATATACCTGCGGCAGGCGGCGCATCATAAACAGCTCGTAGGCCAACGCCATAACAATCAGCGTAATGGCTAACATTACCCCGATACCGATGGCGAAACTTTCACGAAACAGCGCCGATACCAAAACAAAATTATTCCAAAACATTGAAGAAATCGGCAACCCCACCGCCGTCAACACAAAAAACGTAAACAATCGTGCCAGCTTCGGCATATAAGCTAATATACCGCGTGCCGTATATTCCTCCTCTTGTGCCGCATTTTCCGCATCCAACACCAACACCGTCAGCGCCGCATTAACAATCAGAAAAATAAACAATGAATAAGCAATATTTGTTTCATATTCCACCGGCAGCAACACAATCACCAACAAAAACAACAAATAATAAACCGCCGAATACGAAAATAACTTAGGCAGAAATTCCCTAAACGAAACTCCGATAAAAGCCACAAACAGCATGGTCATTACCCCGACCAAATCAATTATCGGCACAAATGCATCCATACTTTCCGGCACCGTCTGTTCCCAAAAGCGCATAAAGCCTAAAAGTCCGGTCAGCGGCATCAGATTCGTGATAATGTAGACCACCGGATTCTTGGTGCCGACACATACCAACGACAGCCAATAATGGCACGGCCAGATTGGGATTCGCGATAAAAATGCCAAACTCATCGCTAACCACATTACCAACGCAATCCTATACGGCATTTTGGCCGCCGCCAGCTCCGCCATACCGATATTTCCCAAATGATGGCGATAAATCACTATGGTGGCAATCAAAAACAGCAACGCCCCGACAAAATTAAGAGAAAAATACAAATACAGCGTCGAGCCTTTTTTAATATCACCGAACATTCCTACCAGCATAAACACCGGCAACACCATACCGGCAAAAAATATATAAAACGACAACACATCGCGCGCCAAAAACAAACCGGTAATATTCCAAACAAATGCCAAAATCAACAACATCATCGATTTACTTTTGCGCTGTTGCGGCTGCAACCCTATCATCCCTATCAGCACACTCAGATATACGCCGAACAACAGCACCAGCGACAACACATCGGCCCCGAACACCAATTCAATACGCGACGAGTGCAACCATGAATAAGTAAACTGCGCACCCTGCTCGACCGCTAAATGCTTTACCGATGACAGCAACCGTAACACTACGGCAATACTGGTAGCAAGTGCAAATTGTGTGGCATGAAAAGCATTGTTCTCATTTTTCTGCGCCGTTATAACAAACAACCCGCCGAGCAAAGGCAAAATCAACAAAAGCATCAATAAATCAGCCATTGATTCTTCCTCCCGCGCGATACGAACACCATAACAACCCTATCAGCAAAATTACCACGGTTAACCCGCCGAGTAACGGATTTCCGTGCAATCTTCTGAACACGCGCAGGCAAATATGCGACAGAGCCGCGGCCGTACCCAGCACCACTTTTTCCAAAAACAGCCGGTCAATCAACAACCAAAAAACTTTTCCGCACAAACGAAAAGATTTGATTGCCACCCGATAAATGCGATTGATAATATCGCCTTTTTGCCAATATCTCACCTTATAAAAATACGCCGACTTCCATAACAACGGGCACATGCACAATAGCGCAAACACCACCGGCGCCACCCACACTATCGGATTATTCCTCTGCTCCTGATACAACAAACCGCAACTTAAGACCAGCAGCTCAAAAAACACCACCCATTTGAAGGAAATATCGTGTTGCACCCCAGAATAGCGCTTGCCTTGGCAGAAAAAGATTTGCCCGATGGTTGCCGCCACCGAAATCAGCATTAATCCGGCAAAAATCCAGATATACATACGATTGGACTGATTATACATCACGGCCAGCGTGTTAGCCATCGCAGCCGTAACCAACAGCAAAATCAGCGCCGTCGACGCCAGACGCTTTTTGTGGGTCAGGCGCAGTTTCATCATTTGCGAAACATTATGACAACGGTTGTTATAAACATAAATCAGGAACAAAGCACTGATGAACACATACATTTCAAACAGCAGATATGTAAATTCCGGAATCCACGCAAAGCCGTAAAAACGCAATAACTCGACCATCAACGCCCAAAACGCCATCTGCCAATAAATCACTTTATTCTGAAAATTGTTGACCGCAATACTGCCGAAAAATGCCCAAACCAGCGTCAGATAACACACTGCATCGGCATAAAGGTTAAAATAATCGGAAATCCGCCATAACATATTAAATTTGAGGAGCAAAATCAGCGACGCCATCGGTGATGACAGCAACAACACATTTTGCATCCGATGAAAACGAACATCTTTGAGCGCCATATTGCCGATTTGAAACACCGCGAACCCCAACTTGGCAAAAATCGCCGTCAGACCGGTAAGCGCCGCAAAATCAGCATGGAACCCGATTTGCCGATAGCGTAAAATTTCCTTAATATCAAGCGAATCAACCCGCGAATTTATCAGCGCCAACACCGTAAACAGCATCATATCCGCAACCATGTTCAGCAACATATACGGCTGTGAGGCCCCTATATCCTTAATCATAAACAGCGCCAAAATATCTACAATAAACAATGCCGAAATCAATTGCACGAAATTATTGCTGGTAATCAGCACAATCAGCGCCACCAAATTAAACACCAACAGGGAAGAATACGCACTTCGGCGTTCTTCATAGCGAAACAGCACATTGTGCAAACACCCTAAAAGCGTAATCAAAAAGCACGGCAATACCAAGGCATAATTGTACGGGTTCGATAAAATATCAAACTTCAGATTCCGCCCTTGCGAGGTATTCCACATAAACGAAAAAGAGTGCTCAACTCCGTGCAACATCCCGTCGCAAAAATTTGCAAACACAAAAAAAAGAGATGCAAAAGTTACAAAAGCTAAAACTTTATCAACTTTCACACCTACTTTTATACTACTGAAAATCCCGATTAAAAATAAAAGGAGAACAGTATAAGCAATCATAAAAGATCTGTCCCTGTTTACGAAAGAATCAGATTATTAACATCTTTAACCAAACGTACCGGTACAATATATTCTCTTTCCACATCGTCATTTTCTATTTCCACTACCAAAATTTCGGAAACAGACTTGAGCGGATTACGTGCACCGTCGCTGATATGGCGAAAAGCCACGGAGCTTTCCTGCGAACGATATAACAACGCAGTATCACCGCCATCATAAATAAAACGCGGATTCTCCGGACCGCCGACACGACTATCCATCATTAACATTATTTCACCTTTTGCATTTTGCAAAATACTGTAACGGCCTTTTTGACCAACTTCATTACTCAGAGCCATATTTAACCTCATTAATTAAATAATAGAATCACATTTTTGAGGTAATATAACATACATTTCTTAATAAATAAACACTAATTTCATTTTTTTTAACTTTTTTTATTTTTGGTATTGACTCGCGCGATTTTATCTTTTATAAGCATAGTCGATTCAGATGAGTTCGTAGCTCAGTCGGTAGAGCATTTGACTTTTAATCAAAGGGTCGCGGGTTCGAATCCCACCGAGCTCACCAATAAAAAGAGGCCACATAGCGTGGCCTTTTTTTTATTGGTAATTTAGGCGAGGTGCGGATTTGAACCC
>JBGUGE010000087.1:0-2055 GCA_045111335.1 Alphaproteobacteria bacterium
GCACAAATAAAAAAGCAGTCCACATCGGACTGCTCAACTCATTTATCTAAATTCAATAACTCTATAAAACTGCGTTAGGGATTGAAGCACGTTATCGGAAGCGGACGGATGCGCCGACATTTTCAACGTCAAAAAAGGCGACCAGCGGAAGCCGCTTTTTGCGTCAGAAAATGGGCGCAGACGCGCTTTCGATTAAGGCGGAAAGCCCGACCCGACAGGGGAACGCCCAAAATCATAGTCACTCTTAATCGGTTTTATCATAACTGAAAAGAATATACAAAATGGAATGTGGAGTTATAATGCTTCTTGAGTAGGCCGCTGGTGTACTCATAATCAGGAGTTCCTATCGGAAGAATCGAATGGCAGAAACGAAATGATATACCATGATGACGTTTGAAAACATACGTAATTCCGCCGTGGAGCGCAAACTCAAGTCTCTTGAGATCATAAAGGTCATCCCATTCATAGCGCATTCCACCTCGTCCACCGTGGGTGGTGATAATTTGTACCGTTCTCTGATACAACAGAAAACCTACGGAAGGACCTATATCAAGCCACAATCCATCATTGCTGGTTTTGGGGCTGTTAAAACGCAGTCGTACCAAAAGAGGGAATTCAATGTAACCAAAAGACAATGAATATTTGTCTCTGCGATAGTGTCCTTCAGCTCCGAAATTCGGTTTAGTTCGAGTGCCTTTCATTGTAAAATTCATGTCCATTTGCAGTAGCATTCTCACTTTGTATTTATCGACAACTTTAACGTGACCAAACAATCCGGTGGTAAGACCTGTTTTCCAAAATCCCGGAATATTCTCTGCAGACATCGCAGAAATCGTATTACCAAAGGTAAATCCACCGCCGAAATCCGTTTTTTGAGCAAAAGTGCATACAACAGATATTTCAAAGACAACAATTAGAATGGTACATTTCACAAAGAAACCACTAATATCTAAGGATTTCAAAATTAACGAATTTATATTTCATTGATAATTTGGCGTTTGCAAAATCTAAAGCTATTGCCATAGGCAGATTTTAGAGGTTGCATAAAGAAGGCAATATTATTTGCTTACAGTTATTCGAACACCATCAGAATAATAAGGAAAGTAATCTATACAATTAAAGAACGTGGACATGTAGAACTGTTTTAGCCCCACAGCTGCGGAATAAGGGCGATAATGATAATTGTTCCCATCTCCACCATCGCTTTGAGCAGGAAATGTCTGTTGCGTTGCGTTGCTTCTATTTCTTGTATATGTGCCGGAATCAGTACTATAATATATTTCGACCTCTGGTGCGGAAATCACTCCCGGTTTGTTGATTTTAGAAAGCAAGGAAAAATAAACGGCGGCGCGTTGATAGACAACTTTGCATTTGGCTTCAGGAGAGGAAGGAAATGTGTAAGGTTCAGGATTGGAATAAGAGATTACGTTTTTTATGGGCTCTTCGTTTTTGAATAGAATATCCAAGACATTGTCATCTATGGAGAAAGTCATCATTTCGTTATCATTGTTCGTATCCCATACGTATGCTTTCTCATTGACAATGTCAATTTGAAAAACAAAATTGTCTATTTGTATGAAACCGTCAGGGTTGAGCAAAGTGGCCAAAATGTCATCTTCCACCCCAATAGCTTCCCTTTGGCTTTCAGACAGCACACACCGCATTGAAGAAAAATGCAGGTCCTGTTCAAAAAGGGACAAATATCCTTCTTTTTCATTCAGAAACGCAATTGCACGTTCATAATCTTCGCACGAGTTGAATGACAGCCAATTCGAAGAATTGAGGTTTTTCTCTTTGTTGAAATTGACGCAAACGTTAATGTTGCGTTCCTTTGTCAAAGACACCTTGTCATTATCTTTGGAACAAGAATTAAAAAACAATGTCGAGCATAAAACAACTACTGCTAATACAAATAACTTTTTCATAATACATTTTTTTTGACGCTGCAAAAATAAACTATTTTCCAATACGCAACACACTGATTTCAGAACTTTTCCCTTTTAGGTTATCACCAAATTTTGTCCACACAATCTTGTCGGCAGCATCGGAGAAATG
>JBGUGE010000088.1:0-4434 GCA_045111335.1 Alphaproteobacteria bacterium
AAATTTTTAATTTTACGCGTTTTTATCACAGTTATTTCAATAAATCAAGTTATTCTGTAAGAACCGGCCAAATCAATCTTGACAACTTTCTCGAAAATGCTACTATAGCAGTTTGAAAATTAATTATTTATTCCTAATAACTATTGTGCCTATGATTCTACTTTATGCTACTTGTTCGGGTATTAATGAATACACGAGCATTCCGAGCCTTGTCAAATTGATGGGGATGTACCAGTTCGGCGAGATTGCCGTGCAGGTATCGGAAAAACAATCTTCCGGCGGCAACGAACGAATTGAGTGGGTAAGAAATCTTGCGGCATATATAAAAAGCCGTGATATTTCGATTAATGCCGCGCTGCACGTCGGTCACAAATGGGTGGAAGAGCTGTGCCGCGGCAACGTGGTGCCTGAGCTCAAACAGTTTCTGGACATTCGCGACATTTTCAACACACCGCTGTTCAAACGCGTCCAGCTTGATTTCAAGATGGGTCGCGACAATATCAGCCCCGACTGTGTTGAAAATTTGCTTGCCGCGCAGCAAAAAATCGGTTTACGCTTTATTTTGCCTTATAACAAGGAAAATGAGCAAATCGTCAAAATGCTCCACCTCAAAGGATTGTATTTCGATTGTCTGCACGATGAATCCCCCCGAAGCGGTAAAGCTCTTGAAAAGTGGTCGCCTCCGGTATTCAGCAATGTTATGCAGGGTTATTCCGGCGGGATTTCTCCGTCCAATGTCTACGATGCTTTAGGCAGAATTATGATGACCGTGGAGAAATCCTCTTTCAACGGATGTATTTACATCGATGCCCAGAAAGGACTGGAAGAAGCCAACGGACGCATCTCTTTGGATAAGTGCCACAAATATCTGCGCAATGCCAAAGCATGGTATGAAAATTACCGATGGCGCTCTATGGAGTACTGAACAAAAAAAGATGCCCTAATCGGCATCTTTTTTTGTTGTTTTATACATTGAACAGGAAGTTCATTAAATCGCCGTCGCGCACCAGATATTCCTTGCCCTCCGAGCGAATCTTTCCGGCATCGCGACACCCTTGCTCGCCGCCGAATTTTACATAATCATCGTACGAAATTGTTTCGGCACGAATAAATCCGCGCTCAAAGTCGGAGTGAATAATACCGGCGCACTGCGGCGCTTTCATCCCCTTGACAAACGTCCACGCCCGCACTTCCTTCGGTCCGGCGGTGAAATAGGTTTGCAGACCGAGCAAATTATATCCGGCGTGAATAATCTTTGATAATCCGGTTTCTTTAAGCCCTAAAGCCGCTAAAAATTCGACCTTTTCTTCTTCGCTTTCCAATTGCGCCACTTCCGATTCGATTTCGGCGGAGATCACCACACTTTCAGCACCTTCTTCTTTAGCCATTTTTGCTACCGCCTCAGAAAACGCATTACCGCTCGCTGCCGCATTTTCATCAACATTACACACATACAGAACCGGCTTAGATGTCAGTAATTGCAACATTTTATAGCACTTATACGCCTCTTTATCTGCCTCATCCGGAGCCGCCGTACGTGCCGGTTTTCCGGCATCAAGCGCCGCAATAATCGGCTCGATTACTCTGACACTTACCGCCGATTCCTTATCTCCGGCCTTGGCTTTTTTGCGCAAGTTATCAATACGTTTGCTTAGCGATTCCAAATCGGCAATCATCAACTCGGTCTTTACGATATCGGCATCACGCACCGGATCAACACTGCCCTCAACGTGGGTAATATTGTCGTCTTCAAAACAGCGCAAAACATGGATAATGGCATCGGTCTCGCGAATGTTCGCCAAAAATTGGTTGCCGAGCCCCTCACCCTTAGACGCTCCCTTCACCAAGCCGGCAATATCCACAAATTCAAGCTGAGTCGGCACAATATTTTTCGGTTGCACCATTTCCACCAACTTATCCAAACGCTTATCCGGAACCGCCACCCGACCGGTGTTCGGCTCAATCGTGCAAAACGGAAAGTTTGCCGCCTGCGCCGCAATAGTTTGTGTTAATGCATTGAAAAGTGTAGATTTTCCGACATTCGGCAAGCCGACAATTCCGCAATTAAAGCCCATATCAATTCTCCATTGTTGCAAATTTTACCTTTTATAGCCAATTATCCCGCGTATTGCAAGCGCTATTTTCATACCGTGCAATAATCGAGCGCAAAAAAAGGAGGAACTGCTTCCCCCTCGTTTGTGATATTATTGTGATTACGCCGATTTTTTCAACGGTGCTTTAATCAGTTTTGGCTTGGCTTTACCATTAACGACTTTCTCGTCAATCACCAATTCCACCACATCTTTTTTATCCGGAAGTTCATACATCCATTCCATCAAAATTTCTTCCATAATGGCACGAAGTCCGCGCGCACCGGTTTTGCGCTCAATTGCCAGTTTGGCAACTGCCAACAGCGCTTTATGTGTCAAGGTCAGCTTCACATTATCCATATTAAACAGCGAGCGATATTGACTGACCAAAGCGTTTTTCGGCTCGGTTAATACCGAAATTAAGGCCTTTTCATCTAAGTCATCAAGCGTGGCAATCACCGGAACACGACCGGTAAATTCCGGAATAAGTCCGTATTTTACCAAATCTTCCGGCCGCACTTCTTTCAAGATTTGACCGACGGTTTTTTCATCTTTTTCCACTTTAGCGCCGAAACCGATGGAATTACTTTTTTCCGTTCCGTGTTTTTCGATGATTTTTTCCAAACCGGCAAACGCCCCGCCGCAAATAAATAAAATATTGGTGGTATCAACGTGCAAAAATTCCTGTTGCGGATGCTTGCGCCCGCCCTGCGGCGGCACATTGGCGACCGTGCCTTCAATAATTTTCAGCAACGCCTGCTGCACACCTTCGCCGGAAACATCGCGCGTAATTGACGGCCCGTCACCTTTGCGTGAAATTTTATCGATTTCATCAATATAGATGATGCCGCGTTGCGCTTTTTCAATATCGTAATTGGCATTTTGCACCAATTTTAACACAATATTCTCCACATCTTCGCCAACGTATCCGGCTTCGGTCAAAGTGGTAGCATCGGCAATGGCAAACGGCACATTCAAAATCTTGGCAAGAGTTTGCGCCAACAGCGTTTTACCGCAACCGGTCGAGCCGATCAAAATCACGTTGGATTTATTGATATCGACCTCATCTTTGTTAGGATTATTCAGGCGTTTATAGTGATTATAAACGGCAACGGCCAAAACTTTTTTGGCATAATCCTGCCCGATAACATACTCATCCAAAAACTTCTTAATCTTAGACGGAGTCGGCAAATCATCGGTCATCGGCGTTTCTTTTGTTGCCGATTTATTCTCATCATCGAAGTCTTCTTCTTCCATAATCGAATGGCAAACGTCAATACATTCGTTACAAATATATACGCCGCGGCCGGCCACCAATTTTTTCACTTCTTTTTGGCTCTTGCCGCAAAACGAACAATGTAAAATATCTTCGTCTTTATCGTCTTTTTTACTCATTTTGCACCTACTTAATCTGATTACGGTTAGTAATAATATGGTCTATCAGGCCAAAATCCAAGGCCTCTTGCGGTGTCATAAAATTATCTCTGTCCATTGCCTTTTCGATAACCGAAAGTTTCTGTCCGGTGTTATCGGCATAAATTTTATTCAAACGCTTCCGCAAATCCAAAATCAACTTTGCCTGAATTTCAATATCGGCAGCCTGTCCTTTGGCTCCGCCCGACGGCTGATGAATCATAATCTGTGAGTTTGGCAACGAATATCGCTTACCTTTTGTGCCGCCGGCCAACAAAAACGACCCCATCGAACACGCCTGACCGACGCAAATTGTTGCCACGTCACACGAAATATACTGCATTGTATCATACATTGCCAACCCGGAAGTTACGACACCGCCCGGTGAATTAATGTAAAGCGCAATATCTTTTTTCGGATTTTCCGCTTCCAAAAACAAAAGCTGGGCACACACCAAAGAAGCTACTTCATCATTGACTTCGCCGGTCAGAAAGATAATTCTCTCTTTCAAGAGGCGCGAAAAAATATCAAACGAACGCTCGCCCTTCGGAGTTTGCTCCACCACCATCGGTACCATGGAATTGGCAAAAATTTCGGTATTATTCATCATCATTTTCCTTTATATAAACACATTTTGTCTTATTAAAACACAATGTTGATTAATATTTTCTAAATAAACGGTATTTTATCGGGTTTGAATTGTATAATTATTCATAATTTTATTAAGGCTTAATTAAACAAAAGTATTATATATTGACTGCAGATACGAAAGTGTATCAAGGGATATACTCCCAACGGCAAACCAAATATCACCGACTTCTTACGGAATGTCGGCAAATAAAGAAGGAACATAGAATATGAAAAAATATTTATTACTTTCAAGTGCGCTTTGCTTATTTGCACTTCAGGCTCAGGCTTACGGTTATGGTGT
>JBGUGE010000089.1:0-15833 GCA_045111335.1 Alphaproteobacteria bacterium
GTTTGAAAGTTGCTTCTACAACTACCAGCGGCGCTACTGCAACCACGAAGAAGGTTGTAATTGCCGGCGGTAATGTTACGGCTGACGGCGATGTTGCGGCTAAGAGTTTGACTCTCGGTACCAGCGACGCAGTAACCTCTGTTGACGACGGCTCTGCGGTTGTTACATCTGCATCTACAAATGCAACTTTGGCTTCGGCAGCAACGGTTTATACCGCTTTGGATGATGCCAAGACTGATGCAACAAACAAGATTGCGGCTTTGACTGATGATTTGGCCAGTGCTGCCGGTACTACGGTTGTTGATGGTGCTCATATTACAAACGGCACGATTACTACTGACAAGATCAAAGACAAGAACGTTACTTGGGCTAAGTTGAGTAATGGTGTTCATGACACGATTAAAAACAACGAAAAAGCTATCAATTTGTTGAATGATACAGTTGATAAAGAAGGTTCTGTTTTGAACAGCATTTATAACAACGCCAAGACTGCCGATTATGACGGTACGCAAACCATTGCTGATGCTATTGCAGCTAACACGGCTGAAATTGCTGAAAGAGATGTTGAATTGTCTACTAAGAAAGTTGGCCATGTTGAGGGTGTTCAAATTGCTACCATCACAGACGGTACCGATACGGCTGTTACATTAACAGAAACCGGTTTAGGTACATTCTTTGATGCTAAACAAAAGTGGATGGATAAGGAATTCGGTATTGATTCCGGTGATTTGACCGGTAATCCGTACCATGCTGCATTCGCTGGTGCTAAGAACCTGACCAACGATGCTGATACCACCATGACCGGTGCGATTATGGAATTGGATACTGCAATCGGTGACAGAGAATATGCTGCTACCGTTCCGTATTTGAGTGCGGGCGAAAGCGTTGCCTCGTCTTTGACGTCTTTGGCTAATGCTTTGGGCGACGTTGCTACGGGTTATGTAACCAAAGATTACTTCAATGGTAAGGACGGTGCTACTGTTCAAATGGGTATCGAATCTGACGATGTTCAGGTTGGTAAACAGAACTATAGCGGTACTACCCCGGTTAGCTTGATGTCCGGTATCAGAATTTTTAAGGATACCTCCGGAACATCGACCGACAGAGTTATCACTATCGGCAGTAACAATGCTGATGCTAATGACTTCAAGGGTATCAAGATTTCTGAAAACGGCCAAACGGTCAGCATGGGCAGTTTGGATAATGCCAACGCCAAGATTGTTACCGTTAAAGATGGTAACGTAACGGCTGATGACACTGTTCAAGCTACGAAGTTTGCATTCAGTGCAGCTGATTATGCAAGTGGTATTGATACTAACGGTTCCGATTTGAATAATCTGAACACCACAACTCCGGAAACCACAATCGACGGTCATACAATTGCTACGACCGGTACGGTTAAGGCTACGGTTGACGGTGCTACCGTTTTGACGGATGCCGGTAAGAACTATGCCGCCAACTCTACGGTTAAGAACGCAATTGTTGCGTTGGATACCGCAATGGGTGACAGAGCCTTCGCTGATACACACTATGCGAAGTTGGACAACACTTCTTATGAGTTGACCAAAGCCATTACCAATTTGGATACGGCTCTCTACACTGTTGCCGGTGACTATGTTTCTAAGACATACTTCAACAATGGTGACGACACTGACCATCTGATTTCGATGGGTTCGGGTGCTACCACGGTTCAAATCGGCAAAGTTGATGCTGCTTCCGGCTTGAATGGTATCAAGATTAACAACGACACCAATGATAAGTCGATTGTTATCGGTACCTCTACAGCCAATGTTACGGAAAATGGCGGTAACTTGACAGCTACCGGCGATATCAAAGGTGCTAACCTTGAAGCTACTGCCGGTTTGAAACTTGCCGGTTCGGAAGTTACTTCGATTGACACCGGTTCGGCTTTGGGTCATACTTCTGAGGCTGCTGATGCTGATAAGAAGATATTGGCTACCAATGCTACCGTAATCAACTCGGTTAAGGCTTTGGCTGATGGCGAAGTTGCTACCAACACGCAGAATATTGCTAAGAACACCGCTCGTTTCGATGGCTTTGACAGCGATACGCAAACGGTTGCGCAATATGTAAATAAATATGCTAAAGACGGTATCTTTGTTGGCACGACCACAATCGGTCAGTCTTTGGATGCTCTTACCGATAATACCGGTACTCGTCTCTACAATGAGATTTCGGGTACTCCAACAGGCAGTAAAGCTATCATCTTCAACGAGAATGATGGCGGTGGTGCTAAATTTGAACACGAAGATGGTACTTGGTCGGCAGTTGCTGTTAACAACGGCGGTGCTAACGGTTTGGCTGCTCAAATCTATGCAGTTAACCACAGTTCAAAGGAAGGCGCTCGCATTGACGTCAGCACCTCTGGTATGTACTACACAGTAGGCAATGATGCTCTTGCAGACAGAATGGTAAAGGCTAACGAAATCGTTACTTACAGCACGGCTAAAGACGGTATTTACAGCGTTGATGCTGCTACCGGTGATGAAACCACCATTGCTGAAGCTATTGCGGCTATCGATGATCGCTTCGGTGAAGGTACCAACTTGCGTGCCTTCGACGATGGTGAGACGATTGCCGATTATGTTGATGCATTGGCTGAAACGGCTACGTTTACTCCGGATGCTACAGATCCGGCTGCTTCGCTGGGTGATGCAGACACAATCAACGAGGCTATCAACAATGTAGCGGGTGCGGTTGATGACAACCTTGCCGCTATCGGTGACAGAAAAGCCTACAATGCAACCCATTATGCAAATCCGGGTTCGGAAGCGACTGATGATCCGATTACTTTGTCGCAAGCCATCAAGAACATGGATGACAACATCTATGCTAAGTTAGGTGATGTAGCCTTTGCTGACGGTATGTACTATGTTGAAGCCGGTGACACCGTAACCGGTGCTATCACGCATTTGGATACCAAGGTTGGTCAAGCCATCAGCGGTTTGGATGATAAGTTCGTTACTTGGACTTACTTCAACGGCGGTGATACTACCGGTGATGTAGATACTAACCCGAATTATGGTCTGATCTCGATGGGCGGTGACTCCAAGAAGATTTGGATCGGTAAGCAGGCTTACACCTCCGGCGGCGAACCGGATGAACTGAAGACCGGTATTGAAGTTATTACAACCGGTGACAACAAAGGCGTTAAATTGATGGCTGATGCCAACAACGGTTTGACCGTTTCGGCAACCTCTGTCGGTTTGAGCCTGAGTGATAGCGGCATCAACACGGTTATTACCGCAAACAACGACGGCACAATCGCTATCGGTACTAAGTCCGGTGCTAATGTAACCGGTATTTCGTTGAGCGATGAGGGTAATGTTGTTACAATCGGCAATACTAAGGCCGGTGAAGACAAAGTTACCGTTTCTGAAGGTGTTATCACGGCTGATGACAGCGTTGTTGTCGGCGACAAGACCGGTGATGCGTATGTCGAAATCGAAGATGATTTGGCAACCTTCAAGGGTGCTAACGGTACGGTTACGATTGCTGACGGTACGGTAACGGCTAAGCAGTTTGCATTTGATGCCACACATTATGCAACCGGTATTGATAATCTCGGCGGCGTATTCACGGCTGAACCGGCAAACAACTATACCATTGCTACAACCAGAACGGTTTATGACAACACCACGGTAGAAGATGCCGCAAACGGCAACTATGCTGCAGGTTCGGTCATTGCTGCTTTGGGTAGCGTTGATACGGCTATCGGTAACAGAGACTTTAGTGGTACAACCTATGCTAAGTTGGGTAACGACAGCGGTGAGTTGACTAAAGCCATCACCAACTTGGATGAGGCAATCGTTGGTATTTCTGATGATTATGTAACCTGGAATTACTTCAACAACGGTGATACTACCGGTGATGCAGATACTAACCCGAATTATGGTTTGGTATCGATGGGCTCGGGTGCTAATAACATCCTCATCGGTAAGACAACGACCGATACCACAACCCACGTTACGACGCTTGATACCGGTTTGGGTATTAACAATACCAACGGTAACGTAATGCTCGGCCAAATTGCTCACCTCGATGACGGTGATGCGGTTGAAACCGGTGTTAACGTTGATAATGTAAACGACATAGTAAGCCTTGTTTCTGCTAACGGTACAAACAGTGTTAATGCAGTTGATGTTAGTAAGACCACTATCAAGCTCGGTATGACAACCACAGACAGTACAACTGATCCGGCTACCACCAAGTTTGCAGGTGTTACGATTAACAACGGTATTATGACCAATGCTAATCCGGATACCACTTCTGCTGAAAAAGCTACCTTCGCTTATAACGAAGTTGCGGTAACCGACGGTACAAGCACTTCTTCGATGAAGGCTGATACAATGAAGGTTTCTACCGATGAGACTCACTACACTGCAACTACGGTTGACGGCGTAGAGGTTAAGTCCGGTGACAATACCGCAAATATGTCGGCTACCGAAGTTAAAGTTGCCGCAAGCGATACTCAGTACGCTTCGACAACCGCTACTTCTATGAAGGTGGTTGATGGTAATGAATCTGCGGAAATGACCGCTACTACTTTGACCTTAAAGGATAACAACGGCGTATCCAACACCATCAGCAAGACCGGTATGGTTGTAGCTAACGGTACGGCCGCTGATGCAGACAAGACCACAATTAATGCCGGTTCGATGTCTGTTTCTAAGGGTGATAAGGTAGCTACGGTTGGTACAGATGCTATCACGATTACAGATGGTGATAGTACCACAACAATCGATGCAAGCAGCGTAACGTCTGCTAAGTTTGCCTTCGATAACAACAACTATGCAACCGCCATTGATACGGCCGGTTCGGATTTGAATAACATGGATCCGGAAGCTCCGACAACCACCATCGATGGTCACACCATTGCTACAACCGCTACGGTTAAGGCTACGGTTGACGGTGCAATCGGCGATATCAAGAAGGAAATCCACGGTGACGGTCCGGCTTCAACGGTTAATATCGGTGATAATGCCGGTACAACCTTCGTCGGCGATACCTATGATGATCATGGTACCAAAAATATTGAAGGCGGTATGGCTGTTCGTATAAGCTACGAAGATCCGGAAGCAGAGCCGCCTGTTGTAACCAACCGCGAAGTTGAACTCGCTGCTTTGTTGGATGACGGTTCGGGTGTCAATGTTGAGTTGGATGCGGCTGATCAAACCATTGATTTGATTGCTGACGACGGCGATGACAAACAAACCGGTATCTCGATTGATAACGGTGCAGCCGAAGATTCTCATCAAGGTGTATCGATTGCAGCGATTGACGAAGATGCTCGTACTGCTACGGGTATTGAAGTTGACAACACCGATCACACCATTTCGATTTCGTCTTCTAATGATAATTATCACACCTCAACCGGTTTGACGATTGTCAATGACGACGCTTCGGATAAGCATACCATTGATATGGCATTCAACCAGGAAAATGCAGACGGTGACGTGTTGTCATCTGACGGTTTGTCGATTGATGCCGATAATCATACTTACAGCTTAGGCTATGAGGATGCTGACGGTATTAAGTCAGGTTTGGATATCGACTCTGCTAACAGTACATTCAAGTTGGCCGCTGTTGATACCGAAGAAGGTACGACATCCGGTTTGAATATGGATGCTGCTAACGGCGTCTACAAACTCGGTGATGAAGATGCTACCAACGGTACCACATCCGGTTTGAAATTGGATACGGATAGCAGTGTTTACACGTTGGGTAACGAAGATACCGCAGCCGGTACCAAGTCCGGTTTGGAAATCGACGCTAACTCTAAGGAGTTCTCGTTGATGGCTACCGATGAAAATGAAGGTACCGCATCCGGCTTGTCAATCGATGCAGCTAACAACACGTTTACGTTGGGTGCTGTATCCGGTGTAGACACTGAGGATGAGACATTCTATGGTATGACCATGGATGCCAATGAAGGCATAACCGCATTCATTGATCAGGATGGTGAAGGCGTTATTATGAATAGAGGCGACCTGACCGCTACGAACAGCGCAACGGTTGGTGACAATACCTCTGAAAATTACGCTGAAATCACCCAAGTTAAGGATGAAGAAGGTAATGTAACCGGTATTAAGGCTACGTTTGCTACCGAAAGCGGCAACGTTGAAATTGAAGACGGCGCAGTTACGGCAGACAATAGCGTAACCATCGGTGACAGCACATCTGATGACTACATCGAATTTGCGATGAAGACCGAAGAAAATCCGGAAACCGGAGAAGATGTAACTCGCGCAGTTGCTAAGTTTGCTTCATCCGATGGCAGTGTTGACATCGAAAGAGGCGAAGTCACAGCTGATAATAAAGTTACAGTCGGCGGTGCCGGAGAAAATCCGAACAGCGTAGTTTTGGATAGCGACGGAAACATTGTTGCTACCAACAGTGCTTTGATCGGCTCTGAAGATGAAGACGAAGGTCTGTCCGGTGTTAAACTCAGCGCCGACGGTACAGCAGTTGCTTCTACGAGCGTAATGGCCGGTACTGAAGATGAAGAAGAAGGCCTGACCGGCGTTAAGATGGATGCTCAAGGTGACTTGGTTGCTTCCAACAGCGCTTTGGTTGGTACCGAAGACGACGAAGGTAACCTGACCGGTGTTAAACTCGATGCTGAAGGTAATGCTACAGCTTCTAAGAGCGCAACCATCGGTGACAGCGCATCTGACGACTACATCGAATTTGCGATGGGTGAAGACGGTGCCGCAGTTGCTACCTTTGCTTCTGAAGACGGTGATGTTGAAATCGCCGGCGGCAGTATCAGAGCTGACAACGACTTAGATGTTACGGGCGTTGGTACATTCGGCGATGAGAGCAAAGTTGTTATCGACGAAGGCAATATTGACGCTGACGGCGATATCACCGCTAAAGGTACGGTTGAAGGTGACGCAATTGTTGCCGA
Organism: Alphaproteobacteria bacterium; assembly: GCA_045111335.1. Lineage (GTDB taxonomy): Bacteria > Pseudomonadota > Alphaproteobacteria > RF32 > CAG-239 > RUG410. The sequence continues at coordinate 6,932 of JBGUGE010000089.1, forward strand.
TAGTGTATTCGAATTGGCAGGAACTCAAGTTCACTCCATCGATACCGGTAAAGAGCCGGTTGCCGAAAGCGGAGATGTATTGGCTACCACGGCTTCTATCTATAGAAATGCCGAAAATGCCGATTACCACTCTGCGGCCGGTGAATACTATCCGACAGCTGATGCTAATACCATCAACGAAGCCTTCGCAGCTATCGACAATGTTATCGGTAAATTCCCGAGTGATTTGAACTTGGAGAATCTTAACCTCGGTAACGGTGAAGAAGTTGCTCCGAAGGATATCGTTGAGGCCTTCAACAACATCGATGCTACTCTGGGTAAGATCCATCACTTGGCCAATGACGACGGCACGGTTAACAATGCTAAGTCTACGGTTGGTAATGGTACGAACCTGGCTAAGGGTACTACGGTTGAGCAACATCTGGTATCGTTGGATAACGCCATCGGTAACAGAACGGATTATCAAAGCCAGAACGTAATCAAGAACAATCAAGCGGTTGCAGAATCGTTAGAAGCTCTTGATGCGGCTGTCGGCGATATTTCTCAGTTGCGTGGCCGTAACTTCGTAGATGCTGAGAACTTGTCCGATGCGGTTGTTCAAATCGATGACAAGTTAAGCAACTTGGATACGCGTGTAGAACGTAACGAGAAAGATTTGAAGGATGTTCACCACGAATTGCGTAGAGGTATGGCATCTATGGCTGCTATGTCGGCCTTGGTACCGAACTCTCGCTCGACGGGTAAGACTTCGCTTTCTGTCGGTACAGGCGCTTACAGCGGACATAATGCAGTTGCAGTCGGTGGTTTCCACTACCTGACAGACAACCTTATGTTCAATGCGGGTGCCGCATGGAGCAACAGCCGCGATGCTGTTTACCGTGTAGGTATGACGTATTCATTCTAATCTTAGTCTGAATAAGCAAAATACGGGGAGGGGAAACTCTCCCCGTGTTTTTGAAAGAAGAGGAAATTATGGTTCGTAAAAAGAAAGAAACAGCAACCGTAGAACAAGCTCAACAAGCTTTGTTCGCCACAGCGGCACCGGCCGCACCGACCGCACAGGTCGCACCTGTCGCACCTGTTGCACCGATTATTCCGGTGGTACATAAATCTTCATCCAGAGGTTTTAAGTGGTTTGCCACACTGATGATTTTGGCGTTGCTCGGCGCTAACGCATTTTCGGCCTATAAAATTCATATTCTCGAAAATGTTGTGGCGCATGACAGTATGATTTATATTTACAGCATGGAAAACGTATTGCTTTTGGCTGGTATGGCTGATGAAAATAAGCAATATCAAATTGACTTGGATAAGTTAGATAAAGAAATCGATGCCGCGCAGAAAAAACTGAACGGTATGAAAGATAAAAAACTTAAACAAGAATATTCCGAAATGTATATGAAGTCGCTCACTCTCAAAAAGGACACGCTGACCGAAACGCATGATAAGTTTATGGCAAACTTGCTGAAAAATGTTAATCGTGCGCTGTTAACGGTTGCGAAAAAATACAGAGCACCGACAATTTTTACGGCAAAATCAATCGCCGTACAGACGCCGAATGTGGTGGATGTAACTGATGAAATTTCAAAATATCTTAAAGATACGATGTAATTTCGGACCACGGTTTGTTTCTTTTTTAATACCCGCTTTTTTGCGGGTATTAGGATTTTAAAAGGTTGATTTTTTGCATACAGAGCATAAAATATACCCCAGGAAAGGAAAATATGGGCTTTTTAATTGTATATTTGAGCATCGGTTCGATTTGCAGCTTTTTCAGCGGCTATTTGTTGACGGCAAGTGCAAACTATCCGGCGAGGGTAGAAATCGGCGTCTACGCCCTGTTTTTGGCAGCTTGGTTTTTACCGATTGCCGTTTGGCGCTGGCAACATCGCAATTCCCTGTCTTTGCGGTTTTATAATCGGCTGGCATATTGCAGTTATTTGTTGTTCGGAATGGCGTTTTTGATGTTTGCCTTGTTGATGTTACGCGATTTTGCATGGTATACGGCATATCTATTCGGGCTTGAAGTTCCTTCGCCGTTTGTTTCGGAAAATGCACGCGTTGCCAATCTGATAACGTTGGCGGTGCTGATACTTGGTACGTTGTATGCTGTTCATAGTGCCGAAAAATTGCCGCAGGTACGAAGATATGCATATCAGGACGGGCGAATTAAAAGGCCGCTTACTCTGTTGGTGATTTCCGATTGGCACATCAATCGTACGATTTCGCCGCAAAAAGTGGCGCAAAAAGTTGCCTTTCTCAACAATCTGCAAGCGGATATTATGCTGTTGCCGGGAGATATTGCCGACGATTCACCGGAGAGCATGCGGGAACAGTTGCGTTGTCTCAAAAAATTGGCAGCACCGCTCGGTATTTATTATTGCGTCGGCAATCATGAGATCTACCACAATGCGTTTGCGTGGGAAGCGGCGTTTGCCGCACTCGGATGGAGGGTTTTGCATAATAGCGGAGTAGCGGTGGAAGGTAGCGGCGTTTATATATGCGGGGTGCCCGATTATGCCGGATTTCGCGTCGATATCGGGCAGGCAGTGGCTCGTGCCGCGGATTCCGATTATCGAATCTTATTGACACATACGCCGGTTGTGGTTGGGCAAACAGCCGAAAATAAAGCGGATTTAACCGTGGCTGGCCACACCCACGGAGGGCAGGTTTTTCCGTTTAATTTATTAACCAAATTCGGTAATGCGGGTTTTGTGGCCGGAGAATATCGGTTAGAAAACGGCACAATACTTTTGTTGTCACGCGGAGTAGGTTATTGGGGGCCGCCGATGCGCTTGTTCGCACCGAGTGATGTGTTGCTGATTAAATTAAATCCGGCCGCAGGTGTTAACGATATTTTAGAGAATCCGTTGTAAATTGAAGAAAAATTTACGGGAGATTAAATATGAAAAAACTCATTGTTCTTTTAGGCTGTGCGGCGTTTTTGCTTGGTGCGTGCGGCAAAGATGACACGGATAATCAAACTCAAACGGCCTCTGTTGCTGAAACAAATGAAGTCATTTCGGCTGAGGAAATTGATATTTTGGCAGAAGACGAGGCAGAGACGGAACCAGTCAATGTTTATGAAGACGAATTTACTAAAAAAGTCGGCGGTAATGCGGAAGTTTTCAAAAGAGAGTTCAAAAAACTCAGCGAACCGCAGCAATATTATTTTTGCGCGGCATTTGCCATGGGCGCAATGTCGGTGGCTAAACCGATTACGGCTTCGGCAATGGTAAACTATTTCTTGGGCTTGGGTTCCAACAAATATAATGTCGGTATTGATGATGATACGTATATGGCATTTAATGCCGGCAAAAATTCGTTTTTGCATGAAGAATTGGTCAACACGATTCTGCAAGATAAAATTTGCGAAAATCTGATTAATGCCGCGACGGATTATGCGGTAGAAACCCAAAAAAGCGTGGCTGATTTGGATAAACTCGGTCAGGTTGAGGTGGAAAAAGTTGTGAAATATATTCAGCAACAATAGCAATAATCGGTCTTTTAGAAATCCGCAATCTCCGCTTATTAATCGTAGGCGGAGATTTTTTTTATGTACGGTCGCGGAAAGAACAACAGAATATGAGGTTGTGTAAAAGTCAAATAAATGTAGCAATTAAGAATAAATTAAGATATATGTGATTTAGTATATGTGACGTCATATAACTTAATGAAAGGATCCTTAATATGAAAAAAATTTTATTGTTGGCGGGTGTCGCCGCGTTATTTACGTCTAATGCGTCTGCATCCATCTTTACACCGTATTTGTCTGCAAAAGCAAAATATGTAATCATGGACAGCACAACCAAATATTCTAAAGTTGATAATGAACATCGTATCAATATGGATAAAGATATTCTTGGTGGTAGTGTTGCTTTCGGTTTGCGTCCGACTGCTTTGCCAGCACTTCGCGGTGAGTTGGAATATAACCACAACAAAAATATAAACAAGACCAATGAAGACGGTTCGGCTAAATTGCAGAGCCACTACGTTTTGCTCAATATGTATTATGATCATCAGACATGCACACCGTGGACACCGTATATCGGCGTAGGTTTGGGCGGTTCAAGCATCAAATATTCGGTTGATGATGTAAGTGATCGTAACAACCGCTTTGCTTGGCAGATCGGTGCTGGTCTTTCGTATGCATTTAACCCGAACATTTCTGCAGATGCCGGTTATCGCTACGTAAATTTAGGTCACTTCTCCAGAGCTAAAGACGAAGCTAAAACCAGAGTCGAGTCTTATTCGCACGAACTTTATTTGGGTATCAGATATACTTTTGAATAAAGTTATTGCAGATTTTGATAAAATAGAACGGACGCTTTGTTCGTTCTTTTTTTTTGCGGACGCTGCGCCGATTTGGTGCAAATATCCGAAAGGTGTGCTTGATAGTGGCAAAAAAGATTTTATCTGATGAATTGCAGGGTTGTCCAAAAATTCACTTTTTGACAATTTTTTACTTGATTTTTTGTACAAAATATGTTTCAATGATGTGACCAGAATAGGAGAGAATTTATGACTGACGCCACAGAAGATAAGACAGAAGAAGAAATCGCCGCTGAGGCAACCGAAGACATCACGGCTGATGGTGATGAAAACACGAACAATGTTGAGACGCCGATTTATGCTACAAAAGATAATATTGTGCCGCTGACAAGTCGTGAGTTGCTTGAGCGTGCTTTATTGTTGCTTCAGGTTTCTGCCACCAAAAGCGAAAAGATGGCAAAATGCTATGATGATATGCGGGAAGAATTTTTCGGTCCCGATGTTTCACCGGAAGAGGCAATTAATGCTCCGGTAGATGACAAACGTCAATGCTTGCTGATTAATGAATTTCTTCGCATTAAATTTGAGTGTCTCAATTCCGATGCGGTCAGTTTTGATGAGAACAATATCAATAAGGCGTTTGAAGAAATTTTTGCGTTGGTTGATATGGAACTTAACGCCGCTGAAACGACGCCGAGCTACTATGATAATAAGTTTGAGCTTCGCTGTTCGCAAATTCCGGAATTGTTGGAAGAATATAAGATTATGCAACTCAATCGCGATTTGTATTGTCTGTATAAGGCAAAGGGCGACACGGTTGAGCTTAATCAAAAAGTCATGGATATGGAAAATTATTTTTCCAAAGGTCTGGTTACGCGCGAGCAGTTGGCGCAGTTCTATTATAACGTCGGTACAATTTATGATATTCATATTTCTCAAAGAAACACTAAAGAAATGGTGGATGATGAGCATATGATCGCCTTGGATTATAAGCGCAATGCTTTGGATATGACGCTGAACAATATGGCGTTGATTTTGAATGTTCATAAAGACTGGCGCAACCACAACACCTATGATTCACAACAGATTTTAAATGCCTGCCATCGGGTAATTGATAATTCGCCGGATGCGCGCAGTTTGTATCGAGCACACAAGCTGTATTCCGAAACATTGTCCGAGCTTAAGAGGACAGACGGTTTCAGTCATCAGCGGGAAAAACGCTATGCTTCGATTATCAAACATTATAAAAAAGCTGTAGAATATACTGATAATGACAATGAAAAGGTATATTTGTACCGAACCATTGCCTCATGGCAAAAGAAACTGAATAAAATAAATAATGACCCGAAAAAGAAAAATCTTCATGTTATTACCGGCATTAAGGCGGCACGTTTGCTGCACTATCGTGCTCGTATCCGTGAATACAGCAATTTGGTGAATGAAACGGATAACGTCAGACTGAAAATATATATGTGCAAGGCTGCTCTTAATGAATTTTATGAGTTAGGCGGCATTGACAATGAAGATCGTCAACTGTATGATGACCTGGATTCCAAATTCCGCCAAACCTTGAAACAGGTCGGCGGTAACCAGAGATATTTGTTCCAGTTGGATGAGTTGAAGAAAATATACGGAACGGTCGCGGAACCTAAGGAAGTAAAGAAGTTTTCAACCAAATCATCCAGCGGTCATGATTGGTTTAAAAATATAGGCGGAAGATAAGAGAAAGGAAAAATAATGTTTTTACGTTATATCATTTCAAGTTTGTTGATATTGGGCTTTACCCTGACTTCGGTCGAAGCCCGTACGATTAAGGCGCAACAAATAGAGTGTGATACCCGTAATAATAAGGAACATTGTACTTCCGCGAGCAAGCGTACTTTGGATGGAGAAATTGCCGTTGCCAATGCTAAGGGTAAGATTACCAGTATCAGCGAGTTTAAGAAAGGTTATCGTCACGGCGAAAGCAGATTCTTTGATAATAAAGGTCGCGAGACTATGCGGATGATTTTTCAGGACGGTGTATTGGACGGGGTAACCCTTTATTATCATTCTAACGGCGAAAACTGGATTACGGTGCCGTATATGAAAGGGCTTATTGACGGAACGGTCGAGATATTTAATAATAAAGGCAAAAAACGCGGTCGCTTTATATATAAAAGCGGGCGCCTGATAAGCGGATATTGCAAGCATGGCAAACGTACCACCAAATATCCGAATAAGTCGTCTAAGGTGGAATTTAATCAACTCGTAACCTGCGGAGAAAAATGACAACCGGATTAGTATTGGAAGGTGGTGCACATCGGGCGATTTATACCGCCGGTGTGTTAGATGTTTTAAACGAAAACAATATTATGTTTGACGGCGTTATCGGCGTTTCTGCCGGAGCTATTCACGGTTGTGCGTTTGTTTCCAAACAAAGGGGACGGAGTATAGGCTACACCTTAAAATACGCTAACGACAAGCGCTATATGAGTTTTTATTCGCTGTTTACCACCGGTAATTTGGTGGGAGAACAGTTTTGCTATCATGATTTACCGGAAAAACTGTTTCCGTTTGACCATAAAACTTTTGAGGCCTCAGCAACCAAGTTTTATGCGGTTTGCACCAATTTGGAAAGCGGCAAGGCCGAATATATTTATTGTGACGAATTGCGCACCAAATTACCGTATGTTCGGGCTTCGGCGTCTATGCCGTTGGTATCTCGCATCAGTAAAATCGGCGATAAAAAATATCTTGACGGCGGCATTGCCGACAGTATTCCGGTTCATGCATTTCAACAGATGGGCTATGATCGCTGTGTAGTGGTGCAAACCCGCGCCGCCGGATATCGTAAGCATAAAAATAAACTGACTTGGTTGGCGCGTATTTTGTATCACAAATATCCGAAATTTGTTGACGCGGTAAAAAATCGGCATATTATGTATAACAACACGTTGCAAGATATTGAAAATATGCAAAAAAAAGGCGAGGTATTGGTAATCAGACCAAGTCGGGAGATTAAAATCAGCCACGTTGAACGCAATTTGGATATTTTGAAACAAGTGTATGAATTGGGGCGCTCCGATGCGTCGGCATTGTTGCCGCAAATAAAGGAGTTTATTACCAAATAAGGATTAACGCCAAACCTGAAAGGACCGAGAATTGTGAGCGTAAAACCGTTTCCGAAAACCGCTTTCAAATATTTGATATACGAATGTATAATGCCGTATAAATGGGCATTTTTGGCGTGTCTGTTGTTAGTTTTTACCGAAACCGGTTTACATAATCTTATCACCTGGTTGGTGGCTCGGTTGGTTGAATGTATCAAGTCGGGACCGGCACCGGAAACGCTGCATCGCTCACTGTGGGTTATAGGTCTGCTGGTGGTGAGTGATATTGTCAATATCTTTTTGCCGAAGCAAGTTTTAATGTATCGTCAGAAACATCTATATTTTCCGGTACAGGAACATATTTACGGGCGGGCACTTGAATATATTTTCGGGCATTCGGTCAACTACATTGTCAACAACCAGACCGGCACACTGCTCGCCAAAACCAACCAAATCAATTCCTTGCAGCCTACATTTTCCGTTATAATTACGGCATTTTGGTGGCAAATATGCGATATCACCATCAAAATTGTGTTATTGTCGGCAATCAACATTTGGCTCGGAATTTTGTTTGTGCTGTGTTCGGTGGTGGTGGCGGTGGTCAATTATTATGCCAACAAGACCAGCGACCGCCTGCATAAAATGCAGGGAAAGGCAGAATCCTTATATTCCGGCTGGTTGGTTGATGCGATTTCCAATATTCGTTTGGTTAAACAATTCAACCGCTTGGATTATGAGAAAAAACGTCTGTCTACTCTTTTGTTGCAATATATCAAGATTAAGACCAAAACCACGCTGGTATGGTTCGGTTCTTACACCGGTTCCGGTTGCTTTGTGCATTTGTGCTCGGTTACGATGTTGGCTTTCTCCGTTTATTTATGGAGCAAAGCGCTGATTAATGTCGGAGATATCGTATTTGTGTTGCTGACCTTAAACAACGGCTTTATGTGGCTGATGGAGTTGTGCATTTTTTATCGGCGGTTTATGAATAACTTAGCGCATATTCAAGCCGGATTGGAGCCGTTTAACGACCCTCACGAAATTGAAGATGCGCCTCATGCCAAAATACTTAAGGTTAAAAAAGGTAAAATAGAATTCAAAAATGTCGGTTTTGCCTATGCGGAGCAAAAAAGGATCTTTGATCACTTCAATTTGGAAATCAAAGGCGGAGAAAAACTCGGAATTGTCGGTCTTTCCGGCAACGGCAAAACAACATTGATTAATCTGTTGCAACGTGCCTATGATATAGATGAAGGGCAGATTTTGATTGACGGGCAGGATATAAAAACCGTTACTCAAAGCAGTTTGCACCGAAATTTGGCGATTATTCCGCAGGAAACGGTACTGTTTCATCGCAGCCTGAAAGATAATATCGGTTACGGACTCGACGTATCCGAACGGAAAATCATAAGTGCGGCCAAAACCGCCTGTGCCGACGAGTTTATTCGCGCATTGCCCGACGGTTACGATTCGTTGGTCGGTGACCGCGGTTGCAAGCTTTCCGGAGGGGAACGACAGCGTATTGCAATTGCGCGAGC
>JBGUGE010000090.1:0-5386 GCA_045111335.1 Alphaproteobacteria bacterium
CCTGAGGTGAAGAACCAAGTGGTTCGGGGAGCAACCGGCGAGATATTGCCGGTTGCGATGACTCGGTGGCAAAGCCATCCGAGCCCTTGAGCTTCTATGTTAATTGTAAAATAACTTGACAAAAAATCAAAGAAGGGTAAAATAAAAGCGTAAGAGGCGATTCTCTGTTTAATTAATGCCTTTGCAAGGAAACAGTAACATGGAAAAAGTAACATTAATACCAACCGATGAAAATTCTAAATACTATCAGGAACATGTGGCCGGCAGACATGGAAAAGATTCGACAACCTTAGGCTCAAAATTACTCGCTGATGTTCCGGATAATTATATGTTGAGATTGTTGAAAGAAACTGACAAGGCCTATCAATCCGCCATAGATAAAATGGGAACTCCAGGGCGTATGGTGTATGCCGTAGAGGCTGCTAAGGCTGTCGGAACAAATGCCGTATTTCCGATTGAAAATTTGGATAAAGGAGCGGTCTTTTCAACTACTCGTGAACCGGGAACAGATCGTGCGGCGAAAGTTTTGGTGGCACTTGTTGACGAAAAAGATATGCCTAAAACCGATGTGGCTCAGGTGATTATGGGACCTTACGGTTCCGATTCGGCCGGAATTTATACCGTGATTTTCGGTGATGAAGGTATGCCTTTTCCGGAAGGTGCGGCAAAGCGCAATCCCGATGATACCGCATTCATTGAAAAATGCCAAAAATATTGGGAGAGCCACGTTATGTTAATAACTCCCAAAGAACTGGAGGCTAATATTGCCGAATTAAAGGCTCAGGGGATGCCTACCAAAATACAAGAATTGGCATTAAAAACATTTTTACAACATCGTAATGCCAAATCTCCGGTAACTAAGCCGTTTACGCCCGAGATTTCGGCGAATGCCGTTAAGTTAAAACTGCCGGAGCCTTATAGTGTAAAACCGAGATTTTATGAATAAGATGTTACCTGTTTGCTTTTATGAATTTAATGCCTCATCTTTTCGGTGGGGCATTTTTATTAAATTTCGTTTTTGAGTAACCGAATGGCCTTGTCGATATCTTCTTCTATATCAACACGTTTGTCGTTGAGGCAACCCTCGCGGGTTTTGCCGCTTAAACAAACATCCGGTTCGATGCCGCGTTTATGAATAACCTTGCCGCTCGGAGTGAAAAATTGCTCGGTGGTCAGCACCAAACGCCCGCCGTTGCTCATCTGAGTTACGTTCTGAATGGTACCTTTGCCAAAGCTGTGAGCACCGATGAGTTTAGCGCGCGATTGTTCCTGCAGGCCGCCGGCTAAAACCTCCGCCGCCGAGGCTGTATCTCCATCAATCATAATTACTAACGGACCGGTATAAATCGGGTTGCCGGAGGAGGTGTAATAGTGGATATTAGCATTATTACGACCGGCCGTGTAGGTAATGATTTCGTTGTCGCAAAACAGACCGGCAACTTTCAGCGCTTCGTTAAACATACCGCCGCTGTTGCCTCTCAAATCAAGCACAACACCTTTAACGTCGGGATTTTGCTCTAATGCCGTTTTCACCATTTTACCGGTTTGCTTATTAAACGTGCGCACTTTCAAATATAAAATATCATCAATAACGCGGTCTTTGAACAGGGTATAAATTTCGTTTTGCCGCGCATCTTCATCATAATCATATTCGGAGTAATAATGTGTATATTCATCGAGTTTTTCCGTCATTTTCTGCATCACGCGATCCGGCAGTTCAAAATCTTTAACTTCGGCGGCGGGAGAAATTTCCGTGGCGGTGTTGAGCACCTTTGACAAGGTTTCAATCCATGCCAGCACATCATCGTTTTTTTGCGGAAAAGGAACGGCTCGATTAATTATGCGATTGTAATAAATATAAAAACGATCGCTTCCCTTAGAAATAGTAAATTTGTTATCCAAATCTGCCAGTGCCTGCAAGCCGGCAAAAACCAACTCGGCATTATCCACCGGCTCGATATATTGGCGATTAACGGTGGTCAGCATTTCGTTGACCAAGCGGGTGTCAATATTGTCTTTGGCATTTGCGGTCAGCGGTAATAACATAAAAAAAGCCGTAAGCAGTCGATACATGGTCAGTCCTTAAATTCAGCGGTTAAAAAAGTGTGGTCGGAAGATTTATCCGCGGCGCGAAAATCCCGATCAATCTCACAGGAAATCAGCCGGTCGGTAAGCGCCGGTGAGCTTAAAATATAGTCAATACGCAACCCCAAATCATTTTGAAACGAACCGGCATTATAATCCCAAAATGTATAGCCGGAAGTATGCGGATAAAGAGCGCGATAAGCATCGCAATAGCCCGAACGCAGCAGTAGTTTGAGGCGGCTTTGCACCTCGGGACGATACAGCGCGTCGCCGGCAAAAAGCTCCGGATTATACACGTCGTGCGGCGTCAGAATCACATTAAAATCGCCGCCTAAAATAACATTTTTATGTTCTCTGAGCAGTTTATCGGCGTGCTGTTGCAACGCGTCCATCCAACGCAGCTTGTAGGCAAATTTAGATGTATCCGCAGGGTTGTTATACGGCGGATTTCCGTTTGGCAAATACAGCGATGCCACAATATATTTTTGCTTATCAATCAGCGTTTCGCACTCTAAATAACGAGCGTTTTCATCAGCAAAATTCGGCAGATTTTCCTCACGCACCTTCAACGGATAGCGGCTTAAAACGGCCACTCCGTTATAGCTTTTCTGCCCTAAAATTTTTACATCATAGCCCAAAGCCTGTAAATCAAAAAACGGGAAATTGTTGAACTCGGTTTTGATTTCCTGCAACAACAGGATATCAGGCCGATTCTCCTGCAATCGGTTGCATAATTGTACGATTCGCGCATTGACGGAATTGATATTTAATGTGGCGATTTTCATCGATATCTCCCTTGCAAGAAACATTATAATCGTTTTTTTGCGAATGCAAAGAAATTTTTGATTATGTTAAATGATTTTAAACCATAAATCCGTATTATTAAATGAAACAGAGAAAAGGGGTTTGTCATGTATCAGGATTTTTATAACAAAAACGATGACTATGTTAATCAGTTTAAGCAAAAAGTGGCTGAGCAAAAAATAGCCACAATTGAAGAGCGTCGCCACGAATTGGCGCGTTCGCGCAATAATTTTTTGGGCACATTTGCCGGCATTATTTTAGCCGGCGTGGTGGCTTGGTTTGTGTTGGCTCCGCAATATAAGCAGGCGCACAAAGATGTTCCGACCATACATCGTCCGCAAACGGCGGTTAAAATTAAACCGGAAAATCCGGGCGGAATGGAGATTCCGAACCAGGATAAGGATATTTATAATTTGGTTGAAAAGAAAAATGTCGATAACACGGTGGTCGAGAATTTATTGCCGACTCCGGAACAACCTAAGTTGCCGGATATTGTGCCGGAAGTTACCGATGTTAATGCCTCCAATATTGATGAAATAGTTGATGAAGTTGCCGACGAAACCGAGGTTACGGCAACCGAAGACGAAACCGCTAAAACCATGCCGAATAAACCGCAGGATTTGTTGGCTGAAGATGCACCGAAAGCGACTGACAACGTCAATAAAGCAGAAGAAAATATTCAGCAGGTTGCGGCCGAAATGCAGGAAGATGCTACCGAAATTAAAGAAAAAACTGCCGAAAAGGTTGCGGAAATCAAAGAAGCCGCCAAAGACAGAGCTGCAGAAGCCGCTAAAACAACGGAAAAGGCTGAAGAAAAAGTTGCAACCGTTGCTAACGGTAAATGGCAGATTCAGCTGGTAGCTTCAAGCAACAAAACAGCGGTAGAAAAAGTATGGAATGATGCGTCGGCTAAATACGGCAGCGTTTTGAGCGGTTTACCTCATGAAGTTCAAAGTGTCGATTTGGGGAATAAAGGCACCATGTACAGACTGCGTGCCGGAAGTTTTGCCGGCAAAGAAGACGCGCAAAAAGTTTGCAATATGCTCAAATCGAAAGGTATGAGCGATTGTATTGTTAAAGAGCGCTAATATGAAACCGATTTTACCGGCCTTTTTATCTTGTCAGAGCACACGCTTAAGTGATGATGAAAAACGTTTGTTTGAACGCTATAATCCTTTGGGCGTGTGCCTTTTTTCTAAGTTTTGCGCCAATATCGAAAATGCCGAACAGGTAAGGCTGTTGGTTGATGATATTCGGTCGGCAACCGGTCGGGAAAATGTTTTGATTGCCATTGATCAGGAAGGCGGGAGGGTGCGTCGTTTAACCGAGCCGGAATTTACCGCGGTGGCCGCACAGCAGGATATCAAAACGCCGGAAACGGCAGAAGAACACGCATATTTAATCAGTCACGATTTGCAAAATTGCGGTATTAATGTTAATTTTGCACCGGTTTTGGATACGCCGTACGAAAAAACATCGCCGGCCCTGCAAAGTCGGTGTTTTGAAAAAAATATTGCCGAACTTGGCGGCGCGATGATTGATGAATATATAAAACAGGGAATATGTCCGTGTATTAAGCATTTACCGGGACACGGACGCGGAACGGCGGATCCGCACTTGGAGTTGCCGGTCATTAACGAAAGTTTGGCGGAATTGCAAACGGATTTTGCTCCGTTTGCCGCCCTGAACCAAACCCCGATGGGGATGGTGGCACACATTGTTTTAAAGGCGGTTGATGCCGAGCGTGCTGCCAGTGTTTCGTCGACGGTCATTCGGGAGATAATCCGCGGAGCCATCGCTTTTAACGGACTTTTGGTTTCGGACGCCGTGATGATGCAGGCACTTAAGGGCACAATTGCCGAGCGTTCCCGCGCGGTAATTGACGCCGGTTGCGATGTGGTGTGTTTAGGTAATGCCGATTTTGCGGCTAATGTTGCTGTGTGTGAAAGCGGTATTAAAATGAGCGATGAGACACTCAAACGCTTGGAGCCTGTTTGGCAAATCGTGCGTAACCGAGGAGATTTTGCGCAGTATGAATATGTTAAAAATAAATATTGTACTGCGCTAAAAAATATTGTATCATACAACTATCAGTATGATGCAACGGAAGTTTTGAACCGTTTGCGTAAGGTATAAAAGGAGAAGAATTATGGGTGGATTTTGGGGTTGGTTTATAGTAATTATCGGCGTTTTGGCGATCTTCAATGCGGAAAAACTGCCGGAATTGAGAGCACTGTTTGAAGAAAAATTCAAAAACAGCGTTGATGCGGCAAAAGAAGGGTCTAAAATGGCCAAAGATAAGTTAAAACAAGTTAAAACCGATATGGAAAATAAAAAAGCCGCACCCGATAATAAAGATGAAGATGAGGAGAGTCCCGAAGAAATCGAGGAGTCAATGAAGTTTATGGGTAATTTCATCAATCAGGATGCGGAAAACAGCGAACAACCGGCAGATGACGAAGATATCATTATCGAGGAAACCGAGGAAGTTAAGGGA
>JBGUGE010000091.1:0-30047 GCA_045111335.1 Alphaproteobacteria bacterium
TTTTATCTCTCTGATTTTATTGCATAAATTTATAATATCTTCACGTTTGTGGCGACGTCCCATCAGCCGCAAAACTTCATTATCTCCGGATTGAATTGAAAAATGAAGATAATTTGATATATTGTTGTATTTTTGTAATAAATTTATAAAATTATTGTTTATAGCTGCCGGATCGAGCGAACCGAAAGCCAATTGCGGCAATTCCGGAATTTGCTCCAAAATTTGTGCAACTAACGCGTCAAACGACGGCTCATACGAACAAATATCCACACCGGTAAGGCAGATTTCCTTAAATCCGCCGGCTAAAAGTTCGCGAATTTGCCGCACAATCAGCTCTGCCGGTACGCTGCGATTTCTGCCGCGAGCATACGGGATAATACAATAAGTGCAACGGTGATTGCAACCCTGCTGAATCTGCACAAACGCCTTATGCCGTCCTTCAAAACCGGTGATGATATAATCGCCGCAATCGGTATCGGCAAAAATATCGCTGACCTGATTTTTATCGGCAAAAATACCGGCAACATATTTTTCGATTTCGCGTTTTTCTTTATTGCCTAAAACCAACGTAACCTCCGGCATATCCGCTAATTTAGCGGCATTGATTTGCGCCGAGCAACCGGTAACGATAATCTCGGAGTCGGGATTTTCGCGTTTGAGCTTGCGAATGGCTTGGCGGCATTGGCGCTCGGCCTCGCCGGTGACGGCGCAGGTATTGACGACAATCAGCTTGTCGTAATTTTTGAGCTTTTCTTTAATGACTTCGGATTCATAAGCATTGATGCGGCATCCGAAGGTAATTACTTCTGCCATATTTTCCCTCTTAAGCCGGCAATATAAGCGATATTTTCGCACTTGGCAAGGATTTTATCATCGGTATATGTATAAATTTATGCACTTTTTTGTATGATTTAATATATTGATTTAGCGTTATTTTATGATTATATTCACAAAATATTCGGGAGAAAATGAAAATAATGCTTGTCAAACGGCTTATTTTTGTGTAAACGGATAATCACAGGCATTTCGTCTGAAAAAATTTGTTTTAATTTTATGAGGTTAATTTACAATGAGTGATACCGCAGAACGCGTAAAGAAGATTGTCGCAAAACACTTAGGTGTTGAAGAAGCTAAGATTGTTGAATCTGCAAGCTTTATTGATGATTTGGGTGCAGACAGCTTGGATACAGTTGAATTGGTTATGGCTTTTGAAGAAGAATTCGGTTGCGAAATTCCGGACAAGGCCGCTGAAAAGATTTTGACTGTTAAAGACGCTATCGACTATCTTTCTAAGAATGCGTAAGTCGTAAGGCTTTGTTTAATTAAACTCGCTATGTTTTTAACAGCGAGTTTTTTTAATAACTGAACAAGAGGTTTATATGAAAAGAGTTGTAGTTACCGGTTTGGGCGTCTTATCCCCTTTCGGACGGGGCGTTGATTATAACTGGGAATGCCTGATGCAGGGAAAATCCGGTATCAAAAAAATCGAAAACATAGATCTGAAAGATATTCCGGTAACCATCGCCGGTCAGGTTCCGTGGGGCGAAGGCGAACACGATTTTAATCCGGACAGTGTAATGGCTCCTAAAGACCAGAAAAAAGCCGATAAATTTATTTTATACGGCATTGCGGTTGCCAATGATGCCCTCAAAGATGCCGGCTACGAGCCAAAGGAATTAAGCGAGGCCGAACAATGCCGCGCCGGCGTAATGATGGGTTCGGGAATCGGCGGTTTGAACAATATCTATGAAAATTCAATTTCATTCAACGAGGTCGGAATTAAGCGTATTTCGCCGTTTTTTATTCCGTCTTGCCTGATTAACCTGATTTCCGGTACGGTTTCGATTGAGCATGCTCTGCGCGGTCCGAATCACTCCTGTGTGACCGCCTGTTCTACCGGCACTCATGCTATCGGCGACGCAGCTCGGATTATTGCCATGGGTGATGCCGATGTTATGGTAGCCGGCGGTGCAGAATCGGCTGTTAACGTTTTAGGGTTATCCGGGTTTGCCCGTATGCACGCAATTACCGCCGAATTTAACGATGCTCCGGAAAAAGCGTCGCGTCCGTGGGATAAAAAACGCAGCGGATTTGTTATGGGTGAAGGTGCCGGCGCCGTGGTTTTGGAAGAATTGGAACATGCAAAGGCTCGCGGAGCGCATATTTATGCCGAAGTTGTCGGTTATGGTATGAGCGGCGACGCTTACCACATGACAGCTCCTTGTCCGGACGGCGACGGAGCGTATCGCGCCATGAAAATGGCGACGGAACATGCCAAAGAGCACGGCGTGGATATTGCCGATATCAACTATGTAAATGCCCACGGCACTTCAACCCCGCTCGGCGACTTGGGTGAAGCGCAAGCCGTGCGACGTTTGTTCGGCGATAAACTCGGCAATATGTCAATGTCGTCCACAAAATCGGCCATCGGTCACCTGCTTGGTGCAGCCGGTGCGGTTGAAGCGGTGTATACGATTAAGGCCATTATGGAGCAAACCTGCCCGCCGACACTCAATTTGGAAGAACCGGAAGAAGCAGTCGGCGATATGGATTTGGTACCGCTTAAGGCAAAGAAACGCCCGATTAAAGCGGCAATGTCAAACTCTTTCGGATTTGGCGGAACCAACTCGTCCATAATCTTCAAAAAATACGAAGAATAAGGAAATTAATCATGATAAAAAAGCTGTTGTTACTTTGGCTTACAATCGGAGTGGCAACGGCTTTTTTGTATGTGTATGCCGCCGATATCGTTAAATCTCCGCACAAAGTGGCCGAACCGCTGATTATTCAGATCAAGCGCGGTAACTCGCTAAATGAAATTGCGACAATGTTACGGCAAAACGGCCTTATCGATAAAGAAGTCTATTTTGTTTTGTATGCAAAAATAAATCGGCTGTATCCGCAAATCAAAGCCGGCGAATATTTGATTGAACACGATATTTCATTGGAAGAAACGGCAAATTTATTGACAAGCGGCAAAGTTTATTTGCGCAAAATTACATTTGCCGAAGGCGTTACGGCGCGAGAAATTGCCGATATCTTATATCAAAACGAAATGCTCGAGGGCGATTTTGAAATGCCTTCCGAAGGTGAATTTTTACCGGAAACGTACACTTTTTCACGCGGCGAAAGTCGGCAGAAAATCATAAATCAGGGGATTATGTCCATGCAAAAGGTGTTACAACAGGCTTGGGATGGGCGTGATACCGATTTACCGCTGAAAAACACGGAAGAATTGCTGATTTTAGCTTCAATTATCGAAAAAGAAACAGGAATTGCGAGCGAGCGTCCGCAGATTGCTTCGGTTTTTGTAAATCGCCTGAAGAAAGGTATGTTATTGCAAACCGACCCGACGGTTATTTATGCCGTTACACAGGGTAAAACCGACCTTGATCGGGCATTGACCTATAAAGATTTGGCTATTGACAGCCCGTACAATACGTATAAGTATTCCGGCTTGCCGCCTGCACCGATTTGCTCGCCGGGAAAAGCTGCGATTATGGCGGCGGCACATCCGGATAAAACCTCGTATCTCTACTTTGTGGCATCGGGAACCGGCGGTCATAATTTTGCCAAGACACTTGCAGAGCATAATGCCAATGTACGTAAATGGCGCGCCTTAGGCAAATAATATTGCCGTCGCTTACCCTTTGCGCTTGTCGTCAAACCCCTTTCCAGGGGTTCGCTTCCCCTTTGTGCCTAATAACAAAAAAAGACAGGACATGCCTGTCTTTTTCTAACTGGTGGAGCTGAGGGGCTTGGCTTCGCTCCGACGGCGCACATCGCCTTGCGGCGACCGGCATACCCCCGTATGCCTTGCGCTTGTCGTCAAACCCCTTTCCAGGGGTTCGCTTCCCCTTTGTGCTTAATAACAAAAAAAGACAGGATATGCCTGTCTTTTTCTAACTGGTGGAGCTGAGGGGAATCGAACCCCTGACCTTCTGAATGCCATTCAGACGCTCTCCCATCTGAGCTACAACCCCATAATCAATACTTTTTCACAATCGAGCGTCTTTCAGACGCTTCTTGCGCCCTTACGGTCGCTTCGGTCACTTGTTTTCTAAATTCGTCGCGCTTCGGTTACCCTTGCTTACTCATTAAGAAAACTGCGCCGCTTCCGTAAAAAACAACATTTTAAGGTTGTTTTTTACATCGCGCCCATCTGAGCTACAACCCCGAAAACGAGATAACGTATAGCATAACGATTTCCAAATGTAAAGCAAAAAATTTATCATTGTGTCTTTTTTATTATCATCTCTTTACACCCGACAAAAAAAAGAACCACGCGGGTTGCGTGGCTCTTATAAGTTCATATTCGTTGCGGATTATTTTTTGAAAATAACCACGCCCGGCAGTTCTTTGCCTTCCATCCATTCAAGAAACGCTCCGCCGGCCGTCGAAATATAGCTGAATTTATCTGCCACACCGGCATTTACCAGAGCTGAAACCGTATCGCCGCCGCCGGCTACCGTGGTCAGCTTTCCGGCTTGAGTTAAGGCCGCCGCATATTGCGCCACCTCGTTGGTGGCCGCATCAAACGGCTTCAATTCAAATGCACCGAGCGGACCATTCCACACTAAGGTATTGCATTCATCCAATTTGGCCTTAATATTGGCTACCGTCTTTGCTCCGACATCAAGCAGCGTACCGGTTGCCGGAATATTATCGATATCAACCGTTTTATGCTCGGCATTTGCGGCAAACTCGACCGCCCATACCAAATCAACCGGTAAAATAACATCGCAGTTATGCGTTTTGGCTGTTGCTAAAATTTCTTTAGCCGTATCGAGCATATCCATCTGCACCAAAGAGTTGTTTTCGTTAATTCCGTCGGCATCCAAAACTTTAAGGAATGTATGTGCCATACCGCCGGAAATCACCAATTTATCGACCTTCTTAACTAAGTTATTCAGCAAATCCAACTTGGTTGAAACCTTAGAACCGCCGACAATCGCCATCAACGGACGCTTAGGATTGTTCAACCCTGAGCTCAGTGCGGCAACTTCTTCCGACATCAGCAAACCCATGGCTGACGGCAATAATGACGGCGCCGCCACCATTGAAGCGTGTGCGCGATGAGCGGTTGAAAAAGCATCGGAAACATATACATCGGCAGGTTTAACCAAATCTTTGGCCCAAGCTTCATCGCCTTTCTTTTCTTCATTATAATAGCGCAAATTTTCAAGAAGCAAAACCTCGTCGGATTTCATATTTTTTACAGCATTTTCAACAACTTCTCCAATACAGTCGTCAACAAAAATCACCTTTGAGCCGAGTGCTTTTTGCAATTCCGGCGCTACATGACGCAACGAATTTTTGATATCGCCCTTGCCTTCCGGACGCCCGAAGTGCGAAATAACCACCACCTTAGCGCCCTTATTCATCAAGGCTCTGATGGTAGGAACGGTGCGGTCAATACGCGCGGTATTGGTTACATGAAAATTCTCATCTGTCGGCACATTCAAATCGGCGCGAAGCATCACCACTTTGCCGTTTAAATCGCCCAAATCCTCTATTGTTTTGTATTCTTGCATTTCTTTACCTTTTCTCTTTCTTACAGATATTCAAATTCCCCACCGGTCAGTCACAACGCGGTGGGGAACTTCAAACTTAAAATTAGCCGTTTACTTTAGCCATGTGGGCAATCAGGTCCAACACCTTGTTGGAGTAACCCCATTCATTATCATACCAGCTGATAACCTTTACAAACGTATCGGTCAGCTGAATGCCGGCTTTGGCATCAAAAATAGATGTGTGAGCATCACCCAAAAAGTCAGAAGAAACCACAGCATCTTCGGTATAACCCAAAATGCCCTTCAATTCGCCTTCCGAAGCCTTCTTCATAGCCGCGCAAATTTCTTCATAGGTGGCCGGCTTAATCAGGTTTGCAGTCAAATCTACAACCGAAACATCCAAAGTCGGAACGCGCATCGACATACCGGTCAATTTGCCGTTTAATTCCGGAATAACCTTGCCCACAGCCTTAGCCGCACCGGTTGAAGACGGAATAATATTGCCGGAAGCGGCACGACCGCCGCGCCAATCTTTTGCCGACGGACCGTCAACCGTTTTTTGAGTAGCGGTTGTGGAGTGAACCGTGGTCATCAAGCCTTCTTTAATTCCGAAAACATCATGCAAAACTTTAGCAATCGGCGCCAAGCAGTTGGTGGTGCAAGATGCGTTAGATACGAACTGTGTACCTTTAACATAAGAATCGGTATTAACACCGCAAACAAACATCGGCGTATCATCTTTGGACGGAGCCGACATAACCACATATTTGGCACCGGCATCAATATGGCCCTGAGCCTTTTCTTTGGTAAGGAATAAACCGGTTGATTCAACCACATATTCGGCACCGACTTCATTCCACTTCAAGTCAGCCGGATTTTTCTCAGCCGTAACGCGGATAGCTTTACCGTTAACCACGAGCTTGCCGTCTTTAACTTCAACCGTGCCGTTGAAACGACCGTGCATGGTATCATATTTAAGCATATAAGCCATATAATCCACATCAATTAAATCATTAATACCGACGATTTCGATATCATTTCTTGTTTGAGCTGCGCGAAAAACCAAGCGTCCGATACGACCGAAGCCGTTAATACCTACGCGAACAACCATATTAATTCTCCTTAAAAATTTTATGTGCGGACAGCCCCGCACGGGCATAATTTTATAAAACTGCGGCTAATTTATCATTAAAGATAAAAATTTCAAGCAAAATCTTATAATATGTCGATAAAATATTAAAACTATTTTCTTTGCAAGACGCAGACAAAGAAACCGTCGGTACCGGTGGTCAGCGGCGAACATTTTAGCCAGCGTGTTTCATTAAACGGATACGGTTGTTCCAACTTGCGCTCCCAGAGTTTTTGCATATCAACCGGGGTAAAGTCGGGATATTTTTCTAAAAATTGCCCTATTCTTTCTTCATTTTCTTCCGGCAACACCGAACAGGTCATATAAACAATGCGGCCCTTATCAGTCAGGTGTGCCTGCGCAATATCCAAAATTTCGGCCTGCGCCTGCTCTATTGCCTTCAGTTGCTTCGGTGTCAGCCGATATTTGGCATCGGGCGAACGCCGCCATGTACCGCTGCCCGAACACGGAGCATCAACAATAAAGCGGTCAAATAAATCTGTCGGTTTCAGTGCTTCAATTACCTGAATATTTTTAATGCCCAAACGAGCGGCGCGATCCTTAAGCCCGTCCATACGCTTAACATTTTTATCATGCGCCCAAATTGTGCCTTTGTTATTGGTCAGCATACCGAGCATCATACTTTTGCCCCCGCCACCGCAACAATAGTCGATAATCCTCAAATCGGCCCGCACATCACACAAAATCGCCCCGAGTTGCGAAGCTTCATCCTGTACCTCTATTTCGCCGTTTTGATAGGCAATGCAATTTTGCAAGTTTATCCGCTCTTCCGAACGTAATCCGTACGGCGAATACGGGGTAAACGAAAAGAAAAGCCCCTCTTTCTGCAACTTATTTTTGGCATCTTCACGCGAAATAAAATTAGCCCGAATATCCGCCGATGCGGTAGTATTAAGAGCCTCGGCCAATGCCGGATTGCATATTTTTTCATACAGCCACTTCGGGCATTCTTTTTCGATATATTCGGGATAAACCTCCTCATTGAGGTGTGCCAGTTTTTCTCTTTCAAGCTTATCAAGCGGCTTTAAGCCGTACGGCGAGCCGTCGGCCACAATATCAAAATCTTCGTCTTTAAGATAAGTCAACAGCAACATCCGCGATTCACAACAGCCGCAGTCAAATTCCAACCGACTGCGATGACGAATAATATCCCAAACGGTGTTGGTGATAAACTTGCGGTCTTTGGAGCCGATGTATTTTCGCGCCCGCATATACTCTTTGATAATATTGTCGGCAGGATATTGATCTTGCAATACCTTTTCCAATATTTCTAAAACCGCCTGATATTTTGCGCTGAGTTGCATTAATTTTCCCCTTTTATCGGCACTATAAACAAAAAGTCCCTCAAAAACAACTAATTTTTGAGGGACTTCCTAAGTTTAGAGCATAACTATGCCTTGTTTGCGATTTTCACCGATGAAGCGGCAGGGATTAATTGAATCCTTAGAGATCATCTCATGCTGACAGGTCACGTAGTGATCAAGATACTCCGAGGCAGTTAAATATCCCCAAGACTTATCCATCCACAAATCGGTCTTAATACCGTAGGCCTGAAGCTTAACCAACGCGTCGTTGGCGGCATCACGATAGCGCACCAACTCATCAAACATCTCCTTTTTGGGCAATGAAATTCGCACCAAATCGGTAGACATCTGCTTAGCAGCTTCGGTTGCCTGATACCAGTTCTGTGCCGGATCCTCGCACAGTTTGAAGCAGTTTTTGCCAAAGCAAATGCCCCACAACTGTTCTTTGCGCGACAAAATCAAGTCATACGATGTCTTAAAAATTCCTTCATCGAGATATACCAGCGCATAACGTACGGACAGAGGTTTTTGCGTATCAATGCGATGACTGACCAAACGGGTATAGCCGTTCTTGATTTTTTTATCAATCAGCTCGGCTTTACCGTCAGACATATCGATGACCGTTGCCTGATTGCCGCTGTCTTCGCGGCTCCAGTACCAACCGTTATTCCATGGCTCGGCTGCCACATTTTTGGACTTTAAGAAGGCAATAATCTCATCAAAGCCCTCCCGATAGGCAAAAGCCGTATCCAAGTCTTCGGTATTCGGCATATAACCGTGGCACAGTTTGTCGGCATAATTCACTGCGGTATTCCAGTCGGCACCGGCCTCATGGGTGAGCTTGTAAACTCGGCGCTCAATCGCGATGCCCCAGAGTTTCATCTTCCATTGCCAGTCAATATACGGCAACAAAGTCAGAAAACCGGAAATAGGGTCGCGATACGCTATCTGAAACGGTGATTTCACCGGCCAAATAAGTTTGGTATGCGGTAAATTATTCATAATTGTAGGATTTTGTTCTAATTTCTATGTAACTAATCTCTTGAATACCCTAAGCATAGCACATTTATTCTCATTGTCAATCTTTTTTGACAAAAATAAAAACAAAAACAAAATCTTGACATTAAAATTATAATACCATATTCTTAGCGTTAGGCAAGTCGGTAACTTGCTCGAAGGTTGAACCCCTTCTGGTCCACAAGCGCCAAGCAAAAGGCGTTAAATTTTGTTGCCTGATGATTATATCTGTATATGATCGGAAGGCGGCAAAATAAGCCGTACGCGGTCAATATGCCGCACTATCTCTTGTGGAATAGGGTTCAACTTCCGGTCGCTCTTACCAAGCGACTTTTTTTTATGAAAGGAAGTAAATATGAAAGATGCCCGTATGGGATTTCCCGGAGACAATGTTCGCATTGATGAAACTATTGAAAACAGCTATGAAATACCTTACTTGGATTATGTTATTACAAATGCTCTTGATGATTTGAGTGTAAATGAAAAATTCAAAATCGTACGTTTTATGATTCGTACTTTCAAGAAAGATTATCTTTTTCCTGAGGCATGCTTCGTTTGTAAAAAGTCTGATATTAACCTGTTATTGAAAAAATGCGAACAAGCAACGGAGCGGCTGAAATCCGACCGCCCGCATCTGAAAACTCCGTGGATTATTCGTTAGAAATTATGATTAAAATCTGAAGTCTCTACCCTGACCGCTCTTAATCATTTCCAGCCATTTTTCGGTAGTGGCCCGCGCCTGAGGAGAAAGCGTTGCCAACTCGCGCGCAATCAACTCCTCGCCTAATTTTTTAGTTTGCGGCGAAGCATAATCGGTTAAATATTCTTCCAAAGTCAATAACGCATTCGGATGGCAACAGTTATGAATCTGCTTATTTTTGCACAGTTCCATAAACCGATCTCCGGTGCGTCCGGCGCGATAACAAGCCGTGCAAAAACTCGGAATATATCCCATTTCCAAAAGCCAATAAATAACCTCATCGAGCGTGCGATTGTCAATTACATCAAACTGCGCCGAGTTAGGTTCTTCTTTTTCCGGATGACTATAGCCGCCGACCGAGGTTTTTGAGCCGCCGGAAAGTTGCGAAATCCCGAGTTGCAATACCCGCTCACGCGTTTTTTTGCTCTCGCGGGTGGAAATAATCATACCGGTATACGGCACTGCAATCCGCAAGCATGCCACAATCTTGGCAAAAATATCATCGTTAATGCAATCCTTAAAGTCGTCGGTATCAATATCATCGGCCGGACGCAGTCGCGGAACGCTTATGGTATGCGGCCCCACGCCGTGCACCGCCTCCAGATGCTCGGCATGCATCAGCAAACCGGCAAACTCATAACGATAGGTTGAAAGCCCGAACAAAACACCGATACCGACGTCGTCAATTCCCCCTTGCATGGCACGATCCATCGCCTCGGTATGCCACGCATAATTATGCTTAGGTCCGGCCGGATGCAGTGTTTCATACGATTGGCGATTATACGTTTCCTGAAACAGAATATAGGTGCCGATACCGGCATCCTTGAGCTTTGCGTAATTCTCGACCGTGGTTGCCGCAATATTGACATTCACGCGGCGAATAGCCCCGTTTTTGTGTTTAATCGAATAAATAGTCTTTAAGCTCTCAAGCACATATTCAATCGGATTATTGACCGGATCTTCGCCTAATTCGATGGCAAGCCGTTTATGCCCCATATCCTGCAAGGCAATAACTTCTTCTCTGATCTCATCCTGAGTCATTTTTTTGCGGAAGATATGCTTGTTTTTGATATGATACGGGCAGTAGACGCAACTGTTGACGCAATAATTGGAAAGATACAGCGGTGCAAACAACACCATGCGGTTGCCGTAATAATTGAGCTTGATGCGTTTAGCCAGTGCAAAAATCTGCTCGTTTACTTCCGGAATATCACATGCCAACAACACCGAGGCCTCGCGATGCGTCAAGCCCTTTTCCAAATTTGCCTTAGCCATAATTGTATCTATTACCGCACGGTTGTCTTTATTGTCTTCCGCATACTTAAGACTCTCCAAAATCTCGTCATTACTGATAAATTCATCGGCATTAAGAGATTTAGGATTATACGTTGTTTGTATCATCTTTCCTCTTTCTTATTCTTTTATTTTTTTAGCATTTTCAATCAGGGTATCGAGGTCAATTTCCTCATACTCATCTTCGTTTTCCGGCGTTTCCTTCATAATTTCCAAATCGGAGATACCGGCAAATTCCTCATCATAGTAACCGCTCGGAGCCGCCGGTTCATCGGGTGTCGGAATAGTTGCTGTATTTTCCGGAACGATTCCGGCGGTTTGGCGCCGAATAAACTTATCTTCCAAATCATCCAGACGCGCATTCAGATTTTCCATTGCCAAATTAAGCATGGTGGTGTTTTTGGTATTGGCTGCCACCAGTTTTTCGAGCACCGGCGTTACCGTATCCGACTCTTTAGGCTCAGATGCAAGCGGTGCGACAGCTGCCGCTTTTTGCAACAACTCTTCTTCTTTATGAACATCGGCAATATATTCATCTAACGGTGATTTCAGGCTTTTACGGGTCATATTCCAGCCCCATGCATATCCGGCCGTGCACATAATCAAAGACATCATCAATAAACCGAGTGCCCATCCGGATGCCGACGACGAATCTGTCATATACGCAAAATACAGATAATTGAACAACAAGCCCAAAACCAGCAATGTTGCCGAAACTTTTATCAAAGCCAAAACAAACTTCATCGGCATATCCTCAATATTTATTTCATACCGATTACTATATGCCGGTTTTTATAAAATGCAATACTTCTTTGCGATATTTGCTTAAAAACTTTGCTCGCGAGTTTTATGCAGGACAATTTGCGGAAAATCCTCCCCGACTTTGCCCAAATGCCATGCGTTGCGCGCCAAAAACACTTTAGCTCCGTCATAATCTTCCGCCAAATTAAGCATATTGGTGCGGTAGAATTTTTCCAAAATCTCTTTGTCATCACAACTTATCCAACGTGCCGTAAAATACTGCGTCGGTTCAAACACCGCATCAACGTTGAACTCGGTACGGAGTCTGTCGGAAATTACCTCAAATTGCAGCACCCCGACCACACCGACGATATATTCCGCGCCCGACATCGGCTTAAAAATACTGGCACCGCCCTCCTCGGCAATTTGCTGCAACGCGTTGGCCAAATGCTTTGATTTAAGCGGGTCTTTGGCATGTACGGATTGCAACAACTCCGGTGCAAAACTCGGAATTCCGGTATAATGGATTTTTTCCCCTTCGGTCAGCGTATCGCCGATTCTGAGCTGTCCGTGGTTCGGGATACCGATAATATCTCCGGCATAAGCGTCTTCGGTCAGCTCTCGTTCTTGCGCCAAAAACATTACCGGCGTAGCAATTTTCACTTCTTTGCCGGTACGGATTTGCAACAGGCTCATTCCGCGTTTGAAATGCCCCGAGCAAATGCGCATAAAGGCAATCCGGTCGCGGTGTTTCGGATCCATATTGGCCTGAATCTTAAAAATAAATCCGGTCACTTTCGGCTCATCGGCATTTACAATGCGCTCGGCACTCGGTTGCGGCCGCGGCATCGGTGCAAACTCGCACAGTCCCTGTAACACCTCGCGCACCCCAAAGTTATTAATGGCACTGCCGAAAAACACCGGTGTCAGTGAACCGCTCAAATAATCGTCCATATTAAATGCCGGACAAAGCTCGCGTACCATGGCCACATCTTCACGCAATTTGGCAACCGCGTGCGCCGGCAACAGTTTATCGAGCTTATCGTCGTCCAAGCCGTTACAAGTTTCTATCGTATCGTTAATTTGCGATTTATCGCCGGTTTTGTTCATCAAAATAAGTCGGTCGTTAATCAAATCATAGCAACCGAGAAAATCCTTGCCGCTGCCGATCGGCCAACTGGCCGGAGTTACCTCCAAAGCCAAGGTGTTTTCAATATCATCGAGCAACTCAAACGGATCCAAACCCTCCCGATCGAGCTTATTAATGAACGTCATAATCGGAATATTGCGCAAGCGACATACCTCAAACAGCTTTTTGGTCTGGCTTTCGATACCTTTGGCGGAATCCAGCACCATCACTGCCGAATCAACCGCGGTCAATACCCGATAGGTATCTTCCGAAAAGTCTTCGTGTCCAGGCGTATCCAGCAGATTAAACGTAATGTTATTATATTCAAAATTCATTACCGATGAAGCCACGGAAATACCGCGTTCCTGCTCCACCTTCATCCAGTCGGAACGAGCCTTGCGACTTTCTCCGCGCGCCTTAACCGCGCCGGCCTGCTGAATAGCACCGCCGAACAGCAACAATTTTTCGGTCAATGTCGTTTTACCGGCATCCGGGTGTGAAATAATCGCAAAAGTCTTGCGCGGATTGATTTTCTCAGCCATTTTTTCCTCGTATTTTGTATCAAATTGCCTTTTTTATAACCGAAAATTTTGAATTTGCAATATATTTTTACAATCGGTTATCGGTTGTTATAAAAATCAACGTTGAAATTATTTTTCTGCGATTGTTAAGCGGCGGATTTGTGCAGATTCGGCATTTTTCGCTTGATTTATCGGAATAAATATGCTTTACTGCGCCTGAAAATCGAAAATTCCGTGCGGATATGGTGGAATTGGCAGACACGTCAGACTTAGGATCTGATGCCGCAAGGCGTAAGAGTTCAAGTCTCTTTATCCGCACCATTTCGCAATGTTAACAACATATTTTTTAGAGAAATAACATGAATGTAAAAGAAGAAAAGTCAAAAGGATTAGTAAAAAAATATACGGTTACGCTCGCCGCGGCTGATTTTGCCGCAGCGGTAGATAAAAAGTTGACTAAAGTTGCACAAGATATCAAAATGCCGGGATTCAGAGCCGGCAAAGCACCGAAATCCATGATTGAACAAAAATACCGTCCGTCGGTTTTGGGCGAAGTTTTGGATGATATGATTCGCAACGCTACCAATGAAGTTATCGCTACCAACAATTTGCGTCCGGCCGCAACACCGGATATCAAACTCGATAAGTTTGAAGACGGTAAAGATATCGAATTTACAATTGAAACAGAAGTTTTGCCGGAAATCAAATTAGGTGATTTTTCTAAGATAACACTCAAAAAATATACAGCCAAAGTTCCGGCCGAAGAAATCGAAAAGGCTATTAAATATATGGCAGAATCTCGCCGCAACACCGCTAAGGTGGAAAAAGAACGCGCCGCTAAAAAAGGAGATGTGGTTGTTATCGACTTTATCGGCTCTATTAACGGGGTTGAATTTAACGGCGGCAAGGGTAATAACTACCCGTTAGAGTTAGGCTCCAATTCCTTTATTCCGGGATATGAAGACCAGCTCATCGGCCATAAAGCCGGCGAAACGGTTAATGTCAAAACCTCCTTCCCAGAAAATTATCATGCCAAAGATTTGGCCGGAAAGGAAGCTTTGTTCGTTACTACCATTAAAGAATTGCGCGAGTTTATACCGACCGAAATCAATGACGATTTTGCCAAGAGCGTCGGCGCCAAAGATTTGGCTGATTTGAAATCACAAATTGAAGCTCACATTTCCGGCAACTATGCTGCCGCTTCCCGCATCAAATTAAAACGTGATTTGCTCGATGCTTTGGATAAGGAATATAAGTTTGAAATTCCGCAAAAGCTGGTTGATGCCGAATATGAAATGATTGAAAAGCAGTATCAGGCGGCTAAAGCCAACAATCGTCTGGACGAAGCCGATAAAAAACGCGCCGAGAAGGATATTTTAGCCGAATATAAGGATATTGCGCTGCGTCGCGTTAAGTTAGGGCTGTTGCTTTCTGAGGTCGGCAATATCAACAAGATTATGCTTTCGGCCGATGATATGAATAAAGCCATTATGAACGAGGCGAAAAAATATCCGGGACAGGAAAAGCAGGTGTTCGAATATTATGCCCGCAATAAAGAAGCCGTAGAAGCTTTGCGCGCACCGGCTTATGAAGATAAAATCATTGATTATATCTTGGGTGCGGCTAAGTTGACGGATACGGAAATTTCGGTTGAAGAACTTTATGACTTTGACCAAACCGCACCGAAGACCGCCCAAAAGTCGGAAAAAACCGAAACCAAGGCTAAAACCGAAACCAAAACGACTGCCAAAACCGCGGCCAAAAAAACCACGGCTAAAAAGACAGGTAAAAAATCCGCCGCTTAATTTCGGTTAAGGTTAACAAAAAACTCCGACAAACCATTGTCGGAGTTTTTTTAAGGCCGTAAAAAGGTTTATATTTTAACCTGTCGATAGCGCCATATACAGTTTGCCACCGCTATATAGCATATCAACTCGCAACATTCTTCCATGATTTCATTGTCAATACTGGCAAACTCGGCAATGGTACCGCCGATAATCATCAGCCCCAAAACCAAGAAATCCCAAATAAAAATCGGTGCTTTTTTGATATACTCAATCAAAGTTTTCCAGACTTTGCGACTGATGAAATAATACAGCACATAAAGTACAAACACCCAACGCACTGCCTTCAACAAATAACCGTAGCGAAATGCCTCCAATTTGCATATTTCTTGAGGCGGCAACAACATCATACATAAATAGCCGCGAAACATGTTGGTTTCACGCATTATCATAAATACTGCCACAAACGCCGCCAAAACAAACAGCGAACGATTATGCTCGGCGCGTAATGCAAACACCATGGCGGCAATCAGCACCAAAAGTTGGATATTCTCCACCCAACCGTCTTCCGTAAACAACACCGGATCAGCCCACCGCATCAACGGCCAAATTGCGGTCAAAAGAATAACCTCCAGCCAAGTTCCGCCGTTCGGGTGCCAATCTATCCGCTGCCACAAATTAAGGCAAATATTCCATATCTTACGCATTTTTCACTCCTTTGTTTCGTTGTAGTTTATTTTTGAATTTAATGACAATGATTTTTTTGAGCGATGTGTATAATTTGTGCAAAAAACATTCTGATATTGACTTCAAACTGCCGATTTTGGTAGTATTTATTCAAGGATAACGAACCATGAACAAACCGAAAACACTTATTATATGGGATTTTGACGGGGTGATTGCCGACAGTGAGCACTTGTGGGTGCAAAACTGGATTGACTGTCTTAAGGCCTTTTTTAATCTGCATCTGAGTGAAGATAAGGTGGAATATTATATTCGCGGAAAGTCAAACAAAACCAAGGTGGAGCTGCTGAATAAAGATTTTCCCGAGCTTAAATTTGACGAGCCGTTTTGGGATAAATTGCGCCAAAATACCATCCGACTGATTGCGGATAAACTGACGTTAACTCCCGATGTTGAACCGATTTTTCAGAATACTCGTTTTGCCCACTGCATAGCCACAGGCGCCACCGAACGCAAAAACGAGCTGAAAGTGGAAAAACTGAAACTCGATAAATACTTTAATTCGCAAAATATGTTTACGGCTTATGCGGTGCAAAACGGAAAGCCGGCCCCGGATTTGTTTTTGTATGCGGCCGCTCAAATGGGGTATGCTCCCGAAAACTGCGTTGTGATTGAAGATTCGCTTGCCGGAATCAGTGCCGGCAGGGCCGCCGGAATGCCGGTTATTGCTTATATCGGTGCCACCGGAAATAACAACGATGACTACGCGCAAAAATGCCTTGCCGCCGGTGCCGCACATATTGCGCATACCATGCCGGAAACCGCCGAAATTTTGCATTTATTCTACGAATAACCGCCATCTTTGCCCGCAAAAACTTTTGTCCTCTTGAAAACAGCAATTCTGTGCTTATGTTGTTATGCATGAAATACACCGTAAAAGAAAAATTGGAAATCGCCGAAAGTATTGTAACCATCATCATGTTTGTGATGGCAATATGGGGAACGATTATCGCTTATGAAGAGCAATTCTGGCAAAAGCTGAATCATGTGGTTAATCACTATCATGAAGAAATCAGCAAGCAGGAAGACCTTAAAATAAGTCAACATATTGCAGCAAAAATACCGAAGAAAGACTGATCTTCGGTATTTTGGCATGTGAAAAATTTACAGCTGTTTTCAGTTGTTATTGCATAAAATCAGCTCATTTTTCTCGTTGGCACGAATGCGGTCGCGAATCAAATCGTTGGCTGTATCATAGCGGCAATACCGCGAAGTATAACGCCCTTTATTATAGTACATCTGCCCGATTTTTTCACCGCTCATACTGTATTGTCTGACCTCGCCTTGCAACACTCCGCGATTGTAGTTGGCAGTATAATAAATGCGACCGTTGCCATAGTAAACCTTTTCTTTACCGTGTTTGAGACCTTTGGAATAATTGGTTGTTTGCAGCAACGTTCCGTCAGGGGTATAAACTGAGGTTTCACCCGACAAGTAGCCTTTTTTGTAGGTTTCGTAGGCCACGCTGTCGCTGTAGTTTTGCACTATTCTGCCGGTCAACGGCTTACCGATACTGTCGGTGCAATACTTTAAATCGCCTTTCATGGTACAACCGTATGTACTCGCCGAATAAATATGAGGATTAGCCTCATAAACCACCCCGTTGCCGACTGTGGTATAAGATACAACCGGCGATGAAGTCAATACAATGGTGGTACGAGCCGGTTTTGCCGAAGTATGATGCGGATGTTTATCCGGAGTATGATGCGGATTTTTATCCGGAGTATGATGCGGCTTATTATCAACATGCTGATTACGGCTACTGTCCGGCTTATGTATTTTTGCCGGCTCCGGTTGTTTTATCGGCTGCGGATTGCTCGGCTTCTGAATCTGCTTTTCCGGTTGTGGTATCTGCGGTTTGTTCGGCTGTTGAATTTGCGGCTGTTTCGGAGCCTCGGCCTTTTTATTTATCTGCGGCGAAAACGCACCGGTTCTCACATCTTTGGACGCTTCGGCCTTGGCTCTTATTTCTGCCGCATATTCTTCCATCGGATGATGTGCGGCCACGGCAATATCGGCCACGGCCAAAAAGCCTAAACATAAAAACAATAAACGCATTTTATAATCTCCTTTGTCAATCAACCCCTTTATATTACACTTTGTCCGATAAAAAACAAGTAAATATACCTTTTTATCCCTATTTGTATGTTGGCGGCAAACGGTTCTTTATGCTTGCAACTTTTGAATAAATATTTATACTGTATAAAAATATTGAAAGGAATTCATAATGTTTTGGAACTTATTTCAGCGTATGCCTAAGCCGTTTGATGAAGGATATCTGCCGACAACCGACGGACACGGCGTTTATTATTATCAATACGGTAATCCGGTCGGGATTCCGGTTTTATCGTTTCATGGCGGACCGGGAGGTGCATCACGCCCGAAGTACGCCAAGCTGTTTGATCCGAAACGCTATCGCTTTTTGCAATTTGATCAACGCGGTTGCGGATTATCGCAAGCCAATGATTTATTGTTCCGCAACGAAACATCTTATTTGTTGCAAGATGCCATGCATTTGTTAGCCTATCTTCATATTAACGAGCCGATTGTGGTTCATGGCGGCTCTTGGGGTTCAACTTTGGCTCTGTTATTTGCCGAAGCCTACCCTAAATTGGTGCGCAAAATTATCGTATCTTCGGTATTTTTGGCGCGCGAAGAAGATTATATGTGGGTAAATCGCGACAGCGAAAGATTTTATCCGGATTTGTGGGCGCAAATGTATCAACAACTGGCACCTAATAAAAACTTTTTCAAAACTTATGAAAAACTGCTGTTTTCCGATAACGAGGCCGATAACATTCGAGCTTTGCGCTATTGGGGAAGTTATGAATATAAATTAGGGCAACTTAATCCCGAATTTAAGCCGATGGATGCAGTGCCGGAAGAGAAGCTCAGAAGCGCTCGCGTCTTTTGCCATTATGACCGCAACCGCTATTTTATCAAAGAAAACCAAATTTTGCGACAAATCGATAAAATCAAAAATATTCCGACCATCATCGCCCACAACCGCTTAGATTTGTGTTGTACACTCAAACAAGCGTGGGATTTGCATATGGCCTTGCCTCAGTCCGAATTTAAGATTGTGGCGGATTACGGACATTCTTCACCTAAACTGTTTCGTGAAGTAAAGAAAATGATACAAGCCGCCGACAAAAAATAAGCTGTGTTTTACACAAAAAGACTGGACAAAATAAAAAAGACGTGCTATGATACACCTATAATGAAAGATATTGGAGAATAGTGATGTTGCCTTACACCGTGATTTTGGAAAAAATTAAGAAGCTCTCCGAGATTTATGATGATCCCAAGCTCGGATCACAGAGTGTTGAAGCACAGAATATTCGTAATGCCTTAAAACAGGAAAAATCTGCCGAAATTGAAAAAGCAATAAGGTCGGCGACAATGAAGGCAAAAACGAAGCAACTTCGTGATGTTGTTTTTCCGGCCATTAAAGCGGATATGGCGGTTGCGCTTAATCAGGCCGCGCAACAGACCAAGACCGCAACTCCGGCACAGCCGACACAACCTGCGGCCCAGACACCGGCTCAACCGACACAGCCGGCAACTCCGGCACCAGCTCAACCGGCAGCTCCGGCACAAACAGCTCAACCGGCTCAGCCGAAAAAAAGCAAAACGCCGCCGAAAAATCCTATAAAAATAAAGAGATTAACCAAAGCTCAAAAGGCCGAATTAAATAAATTCAGAGGTGTTGCCAAGTTAACCGGAATCGATTTACGAGATGTAAATCCGGACAACTATCTTGCAACGGTGGCGGCACTTAAAGTCGCTAAGAAAAATTTTTGGTTAATTTATGATAAGCCCGACAAACATGGAGATAAAAAAATGACCGAATTGACTGATGAGCAAAAACAGCAAAAGGCAGAATTGGAAAAATATTGTGCCGACAACGGTTTGAAATTGCCGGATGGCAATGATTCTAACGAAAACTATCAATCATATTATGATAAGTTGAAAAAAATCGTTGATGAACATAAGGCGGGAAAAACAGACCAAACCACAGCCGGAAAAAATAAAAAGGCCAAAGACGGTGCCGAATCTGAGACCGATACGTCGGGTAAAAATAAAGAAAATACGGAAGGCAAAAATGCTCCTGATAATAATGAAGAGTTGAAAGTCTCTACCCTTAACGGCACGCCGGCACCTACCAACGAAGAACAGCCGAAAGATTGGGTAGATAAGAAAATCGCGCACTATAAGGCTCTGGCAGAGGCCGGCAAAATTACCGGTTTCGATTATGATAAAGAAAATAAAACCGAATTTATAGCCTATTTTAATAACGCTACCATCCATTACACTTCCGAAGACAGTGTTCAGGTTTCGGAAAATGCGAACATCAGTGTGTACGAAACCATTTTGCAGGAGCCGAGCAACAAAAACCGCACCGTTAATTTTGCCGAGAATATGCCGCACGATGCCGCTATGCATCTTAAGGCCGCCTGTTTGCTGAACGGTAATGCCATGACCGGCACACAACCGGAATTTACTGCGGACGATTTGCAAAAGCTCAGTCAGGAGTTGGGAGAGGAGCGCTTTAAGGAATTGCAGGATAAAATCCGCGAAGCATCTAATCAGCCGAAAACCGAGGAAAATCAGCCGAAAACCGAGGAAAATACAGAAAACAAACAGCCGAAATCGGATCGGGTAATTTCCAATGCGGAAGAGTTAGGCAAAGATGCCGAAAGACTAAGAGAAATTAAAAAGAAATTTGAAGGCTTGAAAGAGTTCGGTTGGATTGCGGTTGTTACCGATGAAAACGGTAAGCCGGATATTGCACCGGGACGACAATTCTCCGATCCGGAATCAGATGAAGCAAAAGCAATGGTAAAAGCGGCTAAACAGCTGTTTAACGAAGCGGCGGAAATCGTAAAATCCAACAAATCCTTCAAAAGCGAATTTGTAAAAGACGGCGAAGGAATTAAAAGTTCGCTCAACGACCAGCAAAAGGCCGACCTGGTAACCTTTAACGAAGAACGCCTGCAACACCTGCGTAACGATATGGATAAAGAGGCACTTAAAAAACATGATGAAAAAGCCGATAAAGTTGCTTTAATTCACGCCAAACGCATGGGACTTAAAGAGGTAGAAAATATTAAAGTGACACGCATGGTAAAAGAAGGTGATCAGTTTGTTGAAAAAGAAGTGAAAACAATCGAAAATGAAGCGCAGCGCAATGCCTATAAGGAAGAACATGCCAAAAGTCCGGAGTTTAATGAGCGCATTGCCAAAATAATACAGCAACAAAATCAGACTGTTAAATAATTATAACCGACGGAGGCTGATATGGAAATTACAACACAATATATGGAGTTTTTACAGGCAAATTATCCTGATATTGCCGGTCGTTTGGATACTTTAATGAGTGAAAGTCCTACAGGCAATACACCGGAAGAAATCGAAAAAGCCAAAGCTAAGATTGATGAAGAAATCAAAACTTTAGCCAACGATTCCGAACGCGTACACAAATATGAAATTTGGGAAAAAGTGCCTACCATTTTGCGTGATCGCTACAACGGCCGCGTTCCGCCGGAAATTATGGAAGCGGCTGCTCGCGACGAAATTTATGTTTTGCGCGAAATGGAATATCATCCGGAGAAGAAAAACGTTGATGAAGTCCGCGCCGAAGTTGAGGATAAATACGGCAACGTCATTATGCCTGAGGATATTGCCGCCAGTGCGTTTGTTATTCAGAGTGTGTTTGCGGCAGCGGTGGTTGCCGGATATTCGCCGGAATCCTGTGCGGCCTTGGCACGTCATCGGATGGAAGGCGACAGCTTAATTCAGGAACGTGATGCAATTTTGAAAGATCCGAACCTCTCTGACGAAGAACGTAAGCAAAAACATAGAGAATGGTTGGAAAACAGCTGGTTCCCGCACCAAGAAAAGAAACGCGACATCATCGTCGAAGACTGGGGCGGCGGCAACGGAAAAAAGCCGCATCAGCCTGAAAAAATGCTTTTGCACGTTTTGGGTCGATATAACGCCGGTGTCCGCAAGTTTGAAGCCGGTAAGATTAACGAGGAAGAACTCGGGAATCTTAAAGAAAAAATGGTGGCAATGATGGCTGATCTGCAACCTCACCTTGCGGGACGTCAAAACGAACTTCTCAGCTATTTGCAACGTGATCAGATTCAGGCTAAAATCGGTCAGTTCAAAGACGAAACTCGTGATTTGTTGGCACATTATGTTCTTAACGAGCTTCCGGATTCGGAGCGTTCAAAGATTATGGAACAAGCTTTGCGCCGCTCTCAGAAATCCAAAGAAGGGTTGTCCGAAGATCAGCAGGCTATGGCTGTGGCTAAGAATATGTCTGCCACTAAGGCCAATAAATTGCCGCAGGAAACAAACCTTTCCGCCAGCGAAAGAATGGCTAATATGCCGTCTTCGCTCAGTCGCGGCGGCAACGAGCGTCAAATATAAATTTATGAGTTTGATTAGCGGGGCGTTGTTTCGGCAACGCTCTTTTTTTTTATTCTTCGCGATTATCGTAATTGACCGACATACACAGGATAATTCCGAAACTTGCCATAATCGAAAACATAACGGTACCGCCGTATGAAATCAGCGGCAACGGCACTCCGACCACCGGCAAAACCCCCATAACCATGGCAATATTGATAAAAACATATAAAAAGTAATTGGTATTCAGTCCAATAATTGTCAGACGCGCGAAATAGTTACGAGTGCGAAAAGCAAACACATAGCCGAGCGCCAACACCAGCATATTTAGGCCCAATACACTCAAACTCCCGATTAAGCCGAATTCTTCCGAAAACATAGTAAAAATAAAGTCGGTATGCTTTTCCGGCAAAAAGTTTAAGTGGGTTTGAGTGCCGTGTAAAAATCCCTTGCCGAACAAACCGCCGGACCCGAAAGCTATTTTGGATTGAATAATGTGATATCCGGTGCCGAGCGGATCGCGTTCCGGATTCAAAAACGTCAGCACACGATTTTGCTGATATTCGTGCAAAAAATTCCACCCGACCGGCAAGGCTGCCGCCAACGCCGCCCCCACCGCAGCAAATTTCCACCATTGGACTCCGACTGCAAACAGCATGACCGAGGCTGTAATCAATACCATCAAGGCCGTTCCCAAATCCGGTTCGGCCGCAATCAGCCCCACCGGAGCCAAAGTCAGAAGTGTCGGAATAATAAGCCCGCGCACCGATTTGATTCCCTGTACCGTCATCGCACTGAAATAACGCGCCAGAAACAGCACTATACCGATTTTCATCAACTCTGACGGTTGCAGCTTAAATACACCTAAATTAATCCAGCGCTGTGCCCCCATGCCGATATGCCCCGTCAGCTCGACCGCCACCAACAGCAAAAACGTAATCAAATAAAACATATATGCACTCTTATAATAATATTTGGCATCAATAATTGCCATTCCCAACATCAGCGCAAACGCCGTCACAAAGCGCGTGATATGCTGAATCGCCCACGGTTGCCAATCCCCGTTGGCCGCGGAATACAGGGTAACCGTACCTATAATTGCCAAAAGAATAATCAAAAACATATAGGTAAAGCTCATTGAAAAGATTTTATCTTTCCAACTCTGCTCATATCCGTTTAATCCGAAATCCGCCATATTTCTTTACCTTATATCCAATTTAAGTGCTTCTTGCAAAATTTTAGAGGCAATCGGTGCCGCCACCCCGCTGCCCGATGAACCGTGTTCCACAATTACCGCCACGGCATAACGCGGGTTATCAATCGGCGTAAAGCCCATAAACCACGCATGGTTGCGCAGACGCCACGGCAGTTGCGAATCATGGATAATCCCGCTGCGACGCTCCTTCATGCTGATACGGCGAACCTGAGTAGTGCCGGTTTTACCTCCCATGCGCGCACCATTCAAATTAAATCGTGCCTTTTTGGCGGTACCTCCTGCCCCGTTCACCACCTCATACATTCCCTGCTTAACCAGCTCGATGTGGCGCGTTGAAATATCCAAACGTTTTATTTTACTTAATTCTTTTTCGGTAGGTTTAATAAAGGTCGGTGTGACAGCATAGCCGCCGTTAACCACGCGTGCCAACATAGTAACGAGTTGCATCGGCGTAACCAGTACATAGCCCTGCCCGATACCGGTATTGGCGCTGTCTCCCGGCGCCCATTGTGCGTCATACTTTGCCTTTTTCCAGCTCTTAGAAGGAATTAAGCCGCTCTTTTCATTATCCAGACCGACCCCGAGTGATTTCCCCAAGCCTAATTTAAGCGCCATATCGCGTATTTTATCCGGACCTAAGCGCAATGCCGTTTCATAAAAGAAAATATCGCATGAATATTTTAATGCCTCAATCACATTCAAACTACCGTGTCCGTAGTGATTCCAACAATGAAACCGAATATTGCCGATTTCGGTACCGCCGGCGCAATAATAGCGCGTATCGGCGTTAATAATACCGGCCTCAAGTGCGGCCAACGCCACCACAATCTTAAATGTTGACCCCGGTGAGTACTGCCCCGAAACCGCCTTATCAATCAGCGGAGTGCGCTCATTGTTAAGCAGTGCATTCCAATGCTTAAAACTGATGCCGTTGGTAAAAAGGTTCGGATCAAATGACGGAGTTGAAACCATAGCCAAAATCTCACCGGTACGCACGTCTAAAACCACCGCCGCACCGCTCTGTTGTCCAAATGCCTCAAAAGCGGCTTTTTGCAGGCGTGAATCCACCGTAATGGTCAGATTATCTCCCTGTTTGCCGGCATCACGTTCAATTTCTTTCATCACGCGGCCATAGGCGTTTACTTCCAATTTTACCGTACCGTTTTTGCCTTGCAATTTATAATCAAAATACTTTTCCAACCCCGATTTGCCGATTTTAAATCCCGGCACCATATACAGCGGATTATCTTTGCGGTCAACTTCCGAAACCGGCCCGACATAACCCAAAACATGAGCGTATAATTCCGCTAAAGGATATTTACGATTCAGACCTTCGCTGATTTCCACCCCCGGCATATCCGGTGCGTGCAACATCAGCTTTGCCACCTCATCCCATTCTAAATTTTCTTTCAGCTTTATCGGAATAAACCGACTTTTACTCTTTAAGTCATTTAATATGCGATTTTCCTCGTCTTCCGACAGCGGAATAATTTTTTTAAAAACCTTTAATGTGGTTTCGATATCCGGCGTTTGTTCGGCAATAATCACCGCCTGAAAATTCTGCTCGTTTTTAGCGATAATCTCACCGTTGCGGTCATAAATTGTACCTCGCGGTGAAAGTAAAAAGCGGGTGGAAATACGATTTTCGTCCGACAACATTCGATACTTTTCCGCCTCAAACACCTGCAAATAATAGAGCCGCACCGCCAACACCGCAAACGCCAACAGGTTAATCAGCATAATCACGGCAAGCCGCCGGTTCAAAATATGATTTTTTTCGGTGTTGTAATTATTCATTTATCCTCTCTTGCGGCAATAATTTCTGCACCCGAACATTAACGGCGGCAATCAGCGGATAAAACAACACGGTTGCCAAATAATTGAAAACAATCTCGTGCGGAGATATCAGCAATCTGTAATACACAGTCAACAGCAACCATTTAAATGCAAATATGCTCAAGCCCACCAGCCCGAAAATAAACCAATCTACCCCGAAGGAAGCACTCTGAAAATAATGCGCCAGCCATTGAGTAGTAAATACCGTAAGCATCATCAAAATAATGTTAACCCCTAACGGCGACGAGCTGAACGCATCCATTAAAAAACCCACTACAAAAGCTGAAATATAACTGAAAATATAGCCGCGTTTCAAAGTCCAATAATAAACGCAAATCAACCCTACGGCCGGTCTGAAATAGTTAACTTTAACCGAATCGGAAGGAATTAAGCACAAAAACATCAAAAACAGTGTCGTCCACAGCGGAATGCCGCGTAGCCAAAACAATTTCCATTTTTCGCGCCAATTATCTCTCATGTTGAGTGCTCTCGGAAAAATCATCAAAAATTTCCGCCTGCTCCGATGTCAGGCCGTAATCCACAATCCGCACATATTCAACGCGGCTGATATCCGCCAATGTTTCGACCTTAATCGTATTGTTTTGCACCAAGCTGACAAAGCCTATCGGTAAACCGGCCGGAAACATTCCGCCGACACCGGATGTCACAATGATATCTCCCTCCTGAATATCTGCCGTCGAACGAGTAAAAATCAATGACGGTAGCGCGGTATTGTCTCCGCTTAAAATTCCGCGTGCGCGGGTTCGTTCCACCACCACCGGAATTTTAGAGTTTATGTCGGTTACCAAAATAACTTTGGCATAATGTCCGCTGACCGCATCTATACGCCCGATAACGCTTTCTTCGCCCAAAACCACCTGGCCTTTTTTTACCGGTTCGTCACCGACATAAATAAATAAAATATGCGTAAAATTATCACTTGATTCCGCGATGATTTTGGCACTTATAAAATTTGCTTCCGGCGGCGGAACATAATTCAAAAGCCGGCTCAACAGCTGGTTTTCAACCTCTAAACTGCGCACTTTATTTTGCAATATCAACATTTGCTTATTTTCGGCGCGCAACTCGCGATTATCGATATAAATTCGCCCGATATCATACAAATAAGTATAAGCACGATGCAAAATACGCGCCGGATACTCTACTACCTGCATTAACGGACCGGTTACCTTCAGCGCGGCCTTATCAATACCGTTTACCACCGGGCTGTCAACCGTGCTGAGCAATATAAAAAAAATCGAGCAAAAGAATAAAAGGGCAATAAAAAGGCGCCGCAACAATATTTTGAGTTCCCCTGTTTTAATCAGTAGCACACTGCGACGCACCATTTTATTTTCCTTTTGTTTTTAAGTATGTACGGATTACTCCATACTGGCCAATACATCTTTCAAAACAGCGTATTCATCCAAAACCATACCGGAGCCTTTGGCAACGCAAGAAAGCGGATCTTCAGCCACAATCACCGGCAGACCAGTTGCTTTACGCAAAACCTTATCTAAATCTTTCAGCAAAGCACCGCCTCCGGTCAGGACAATACCTTTATCCACAATATCGGCGGAAAGTTCCGGCGGAGTATTTTCAAGCGCTACCTTGACGGCATCAACGATTTCCGCTACCGTTTCCACCAAACTTTCGGAAACCTGACGCTCGCTGATAATCACTTCCTTCGGCACACCGTTGAGCAAATCGCGCCCCTTGATTTCCACTGTTTTACCATCGCCGTCTTCCGGTATGATAGCCGAACCGATTTCTTTTTTGATGCGCTCGGCGCTACTTTCACCAACCAAAAGGTTCATATTGCGGCGGATATAATTTACAATTGCCGTATCCATCTTATCACCGCCCACACGCACCGAACGGGCATAAACCACACCCTTGAGGGAAAGTACCGCCACTTCGGTGGTACCGCCGCCGATATCTACCACCATACTGCCGGTCGGTTCGGTAATTTGCAAACCGGCACCGATAGCCGCCGCCATCGGCTCTTCAATCAGCTGTACCTTATGGGCACCGGCATGATACGCCGAATCTTTAATAGCGCGACGTTCCACCTCGGTTGCGCCCGACGGCACACAAATCACGATTAACGGGGTTACAAACATCTGACGATTATGCACCTTGCACACAAAATACTTAATCATCTCTTCTGCTATGTCAAAATCGGCAATCACCCCGTCTTTGAGCGGACGAATCGCTCTGATATTTCCCGGAGTGCGACCGAGCATGCGCTTAGCTTCATTACCGACGGCCAAAACCCGTTTACGACCTTTGTATTCTTCTATTGCCACCACCGAAGGCTCGTTCAATACAATACCGCGACCGCGCACATACACCAGCGTATTGGCAGTACCCAAGTCAATAGCCATATCAGCGGAAAACATTCTCATTAATCGTGAAAACATTACTTATCATCTCCAAAATTTAACGTTATTTTTACCTTTTATATCAACTCGCAGCAATGTGCAAGCAATATTTTCGATTATGTGAAGATTGTGCGAATTGGTCTGAAAACACACTTTACTCAATTAAATTTACTGAAATAACTGTGCAATTTTTTGCAAAAATTCCGGTTGATCGGTATAAACATCAAAAAATTCAATATCCGCCTTCAGCTTGTTTCTGAGCCAAGTGCGCTGACGTTTGGCATATTGACGGGTATGAAGTTTAGCCTGTTCGAGTGCCTCTGACAGCAACATGTTACCCTTCACCGCCTCAGTCAGTTCCGGCACCCCCAAAGCCTTCATTGCCGGCAATGTTTCATCAACCCCGCGCTCGAGTAATTCGGTAATTTCATTAAGCGCACCGAGCTCTACCATTTTATCCAGCCGTGCCCGACAGCGGGCCTCAATCACCTCTATCGGCGGCACAATCTTAACCACCGCAAATTCTGCCTCCGGCAATCTTTTAATCAGCGGCTCCTTATACCATTCCGATACTTTTTTGCCGGTTGTTTCAATAATTTCGAGTGCCCGCACAATTCGCGTTTTATCGTTGGAACTCAGCTTGGCGGCAATTTCGGCATCTTTTTGTTGCAACTCAATATACAGCCGCAACAGCCCCTCGTTTTGCAACCGCTGACGCAGGTTTTCACGAACCGCGGCATCAACTTCCGGAATCGGGGTTATGCCGTTAATCAAAGCATCAATATACATTCCGGTACCGCCAACCACCACCGGCAGACGTTTCTCTGCCCACAGTTTGCGAATTTCCGTGCTACATAAGTCCAGCCATTCCACCACGTTGCCGCGCTTTTCCACATCATAAAGCTCAAACAGCCGATGCTCGGCCTGCTGTTTTTCAGCGGCGTCAGGTGTGGCGGCAATAATCGGAATCCCTTTATAAATCTGCATAGAATCGCAATTAAGCACCACTCCGTTGAAGGCACGCGCCGCGGCGATTGCCAATGCCGATTTTCCCGATGCCGTCGGACCGGCTATTATAAGTACCGGATTCTGCTTCATTTTATTCCTCCGCCGGACACCCCGTAATCAATTCCTCAAACTCCGCTTTTTTGCGCGCATACATTTCGGCATTTTCGCCGTTTAATCC
The DNA here is from genome assembly GCA_045111335.1 of Alphaproteobacteria bacterium. Taxonomy (GTDB): domain Bacteria; phylum Pseudomonadota; class Alphaproteobacteria; order RF32; family CAG-239; genus RUG410. The sequence goes on from JBGUGE010000091.1 coordinate 28,936, forward strand.
CTGAAATTTGCGGGCAATAACATATTGCGGCAACAGCTTTTTGACTTCTGCTATCGGTTGGTTCCACATCTTAGGCCTAATACGAATTTTTTTGCCCTCACCGGCCGAAACCCGTGGCGTAATTTCCCCGCTGTTTGCATCTTCAAACTCGTTCAGCACCAAACGCAAGTTCTCCATGGTGTGCGGAATTAAAAACTCAATCGCCTCGCCCGAGTTGATATAGTTGCGAATCTCAAAAATAGCATCATCACCCTGCCACTCGACAATCGAGCCGGCAAACAGCCACTCGCCCATGGTGCGCGTATATTCATAATTCTGGCTGATGTTGGTCAGCTTGCCGTCATGAAATCCGAGGCAATACCCTCTGTTTTGCAGTGCAAACAGGTCGTTCATATATTTTTTATAATCCCATTTAGGCGGATTGGCATAATAATCATCAATCGCCTGCCGATAAGCGCGCGCCACGGTACCGGCATAATATTCGGTTTTATTGCGCCCCTCCACTTTGAGCGAATCCATACCTATACCCAAAATCTCATTTAAACGCGGCATTAAACACATATCTTTGGAATTGAGTAAATACCCCCCGTGCTCATCTTCAACCACCTCATAATACTCTCCCGGTCGAAATTCCTCCTCAAGCAAAAATTCAAATGCCGGGGCGTTATCCTGATTTATTTCTATTTCTCTTATTGTGCCGTCTTTAAGCCTCAAGTGCATTTTATAGTGCCAGCGGCAACAATGGGCGCATTTTCCTTTGTTGGCACTGCGATCGGCCATAAAATTGGATATCAGGCAACGTCCGGAATACGACATACACATTGCCCCGTGCACAAAGCATTCAAGCAACATATCAGGACATTCCTCTCTGATTTCCTTCATTTCGGCAAAAGTAACTTCACGGCCCAAAACACACAGACTTGCCCCCATCGAAGCCCAAAACTTGACGGTTTGCGCCGAGCAAATATTGGCTTGCGTAGAAACAAACCGTTTTAATTCCGGCGCATGTTCTTTCAGATAATAAAATACCCCCGGATCAGCCACCAAAACTCCGTCCGGCTTAAGCGCCTGCAAAGTTTTAACAAACTGCGGCAACTTTCGCGCTTCTTCAT
>JBGUGE010000092.1:0-9223 GCA_045111335.1 Alphaproteobacteria bacterium
TTATCCGATTTAGTATTTATATTTCGCCGTAACGATTTATAATTATGGAAGTATGTATCACTAAAATATTTTTGTTATGAAAAAAATTAAATTTACCGGAACAGTGGAATCATTTTATTTTATTCCGAACTGTGACGAAGAAACGGCAATCCTTTATCTTAAGGTTGAAAGCGAGCAGAAGCTTCCCGACGGCAAGGAAGAAAACATTTCTCCGGCCAGATCAGAGCGCTTTATGCTGAGTAAAGGAGATATGGGGATTTTGACAAAGGGCAGGGCTATTCACCACGGCGACAAGGTGTCGGTCTATGCCAACGAAAAGGCAGACGGCAGTGTATCTCACAGTGTCGGTCTGATTGAACATTAGGTGTCGATTGTCAGCGCCGGAGAACAGGTTAAAAACTTATCCTCCCGACATTATAACGCCACCGTCTAATTTAAGCAAAAATTGAGCGCTCTGACCTTAATCGGTCAGGGCGTTTTGCTTTTTAAAAGCAATATCGATAGTGATTAAGTCCGTAAAAATACTTGTGTTTTTAAAAATTACCCCTTAATATACGCGTCATTAAGACTACTTATATAGTGGTTTACATTGTAGTGAGATAATTAAATGAATTTTGGTAAAAACGCTTTAATTTGGATTTTGATTTTGGTCGGTTTGACGGCATTTTTCAGCATATCTGAAAGAGGCACGCTCACCGCGGGAGATGAAAAAGTTTTATTTTCCGATTTCATGAATAACGTGAAGGAAAAGCGCGTATCTAACGTAGCTATCAGCGGGGCGGAGATTTCCGGTATGACTACTGACGGTAAAAAGTTTGTGACTTATGCGCCGTACAGCCCGACCACAGTCGATACGCTGCTCGAAAACAACGTAAAAATCGATGCCAAACCGCAAGATACGTCGGGAGAAACGTTTTGGAGTGTAGTGATTTCATGGTTTCCGATGTTATTGCTTATCGGCGTTTGGGTGTTTTTTATGCGTCAGGCAAGCGTCGGCAACAACAAGGCATTGGGTTTCGGAAAATCCAGAGCACGACTGATTGAAAACAATAAAAAAGTCACATTTAAGGATGTGGCCGGAGCCGATGAGTCTAAGCAGGAATTGGAAGAAATTATTGACTTTTTAAAGGATCCGGTGAAATTCCAGCGTTTAGGCGGCAAAATTCCTAAGGGAGTTTTGTTGGTGGGGCCTCCGGGAACCGGTAAAACCCTGTTGGCTAAAGCTGTGGCCGGTGAGGCCGATGTGCCGTTTTTCTCGATTTCCGGTTCGGATTTTGTGGAGATGTTTGTCGGTGTCGGTGCTTCGCGGGTGCGCGATATGTTCGAACAGGCCAAAAAACACGCGCCGTGCATTTTGTTTATTGATGAAATAGATGCGGTGGGACGCCATCGCGGTGCCGGTTTGGGCGGAGGCAACGACGAACGCGAACAAACCCTTAATCAGCTGTTGGTCGAGATGGATGGTTTTGAGCCTAATGAAAATGTGATTTTGATTGCTGCCACCAACCGTCCGGATGTGTTGGATCCGGCATTGTTGCGTCCGGGGCGTTTTGACCGTCAGGTGGTGGTCACTAATCCGGATATTAAGGGGCGTGAGGCGATTTTGAAGGTTCACGCTCGTAAGGTTCCTTTGGCTAAAGATGTTGATTTATCGGTTATTGCCCGCGGTACACCGGGATTTTCCGGCGCCGACTTAGCCAATTTGGTAAACGAGGCGGCTTTGTTGGCAGCGCGTCGCAACAAGCGCAAGGTTACGGCGGTTGACTTTGATAATGCCAAGGATAAGGTATTGATGGGCAACGAGCGTAAATCCATGGCAATGGATGATGAAGAAAAAAGATTAACGGCGTATCATGAGGCCGGTCACGCCATTTGCTCGTTGCACGTTCCGGAGACCGACCCGATTCATAAGGCAACGATTATTCCGAGAGGGCGTGCTCTCGGTATGGTTCAGCAACTTCCGGAGAAAGATCAGTATTCGTATACGCGGGCCAAAATGTTGTCACGTTTGGTGATTTGCATGGGCGGCCGCGCCAGCGAGGAATTAAAGTTCGGTTATGATAAAGTAACGTCAGGCGCGTCGGCGGATATTTCTGCTGCCACCAATTTGGCGCGTTCCATGGTTACCGAATGGGGAATGAGCGATGTTTTAGGGCCGGTGTTGTATGCCGAAAATTCCAACGAAGTGTTTTTAGGACGTGCCGTGACACAAAATAAAAATATGAGCGAGCAGACCGCCCAGTTGGTTGATTCCGAAATTAAGCGTTTGTTGACCGAAGCTCACGCTCAGGCTACCGAAATTTTGAAGAAAAACGATAAAGAACTTGAGGCTTTGGCCCATGCTTTGATGGAATACGAAACCCTTTCCGGCGAGGAAATCAAGGATATCGTGGCCGGCAAGGAATTGCATCGGACCGATTATTCACCGGTGCCGCCGGAAAAGCAGACCAAAGCGTCATTACCTGAAGTATAAGAGGTTAAAATGGATTTTAAAGAGTTAGGATTATCTGATAAAACAGTACAGGCCGTTACGGAAGCCGGAATTACGGTACCGACGACGGTTCAGGCTGATGTTATTCCGTCGATTTTACACGGCAAAGATGTGTTTACGATTGCACCGGCCAAATGCGGAAAAACTTATTCGTATGTGTTGCCGCTGATTGATATTATTGCTCGTAAGGAAGCACACAATATTTTGATTATTACTTCCGGAGCCCAGCAGTCCGTCGCCGTTTCCGACCGATTTGCCGTGTTTAACAAATATCACGAAATTACCGCCGGAGATGTTGCTGATGACGAAGAAAACGTTGAGGACGAGGCTAATGTGATTATTGCGTCGCCGAAGTTGTTGTCGGATTTGCTCGATGAAGATAAAATTGACTTGTCGCAGATTAATATTTTGGTGGTGGATGACATTAATCTGATTAAGAAGACGCATCAGCTTGAGCAGTTGGAAAAGGTTTTGGCCGTTTTACCGTCGGAAAAGCAGAATATTGTTTACACCAACCGTCGTTCTAAGGAAACGCAGGCGCTGTTGGATAAGATTTTGCAAACACCTGATGAAATAAAAATCAATAAGGATAAGGAACAGGAAGCCGAACACGAAGAGGCCGCGCTGACCGAAAATACGCCTCCGGCCGAAAGTAAAAAGACTCCGAGCGTGAAGTCTAAGCTACAGCCGGATAATGCCAAGGCCGCCGCGCCAAAGGACGAAAAGCCGCAGTCGCCGAAGCATGAGACTAAAAAAGCTTTACCGCGACGTGAAAACAGTAAAGATGCGGAAGCGCTGAATTTAGTGAAAAGATATCACACTTTCGGTCGCAATACGCCGGCGTTTTTGCTGACGGCAACCGAATTGGCAGAAGATAATCAATAAAATATGTGTTTTTCGTAAAAAAAAACTTGAAAAAATAATTATAAATAAGCTATAAAAAGCGCATAACACGATTGAATTTAGGAGATAAAAATGTCAGGACATTCGCAATTTAAGAATATTATGTATCGCAAGGGCGCTCAAGACGCCAAAAAAGCGCGCGTATTTGCCAAGCTTGCGCGTGAAATTACCGTTGCCGCCAAAAGCGGCTTGCCGGAGCCTGATAAAAACCCGCGGTTGCGTTTAGCCATTCAGGCGGCGCGTGCCGAGAGTATGCCGAAAGATAATATTGAACGCGCTATTGCCAAGGCAACCACGGTGGCCGGCGGTGCCGATTTCGTATCTATGCGCTACGAAGGTTTTTCGCCGAATAAAGTTTCGGTGATTGTTGAAGCTTTGACCGATAATAAAAACCGCACGGCCGGTAATGTTCGTACCATTTTCGGAAAACGCGGCGGACAGATGGGCGAGAGCGGCTCGGTGTTGTTTAACTTTGAACGTATCGGTTTTATTCAATATCCGGCGAGTGCGGCCGGTGCCGATGAAATGTTTGAAGCTGCGTTGGAAGCAGGTGCCAATGAAGTAGTCAGCGATGATGAAAATCATGAGATTGAGACTCTGCCGGATGATTTGTCGGCGGTAACTTCGGCATTAGAGGCCAAATACGGTACTCCGTCGGCTTCGCGTTTAGATTGGAAACCGATGGTAAAGGTAGATATTACCGATGTTGAAACGGCGCGTAAGTTTTTGGATTTTATCGATGCGCTTGAAGATGATGAAGACGTGCAACATGTTTATCACAACGCGGAAATTTCCGATGATGTGATGGCGGCTCTTGCCGGAGAAGAATAAAATATGCGCATCTTGGGTTTGGATCCGAGTCTGACCTCGACCGGCTGGGGTGTGATTGATGTAAACGGAAACCGTCTGCAATACGTTGCGGACGGTTTTATTCCGACTGATCCGAAAATGCCGATTGAGGACAGATTGGAGCTGATTTTCAAAACATTAAACGAAGTTATAACCGTGTATCAACCGCAAGAGGCGGCAATAGAAAAAACCTTCTTAAACAAAAATCCGGAAACCTCGCTGAAGCTGAGTATGGCGCGCGGGGTAGTAATTCTGGCGGTAGGGCATAATCATCTGCCGCTGTTTGAGTTTGATCCGACGAAGGTGAAAAAGGCTCTGGTCGGCGTCGGGCGTGCCGAAAAGACGCAGGTCGAAACCATGGTCAAGATTTTGCTTCCGGGATGCACTCCGAAGAACAACGATTCGGCCGACGCTTTAGCCATGGCCATCACCCGCAGCCACTACCGCACCGCTGTGGGATAGTAGCTACTTATTCCCCTTGGCTCGGTTATGAGTTTTACATAGCATTTGACAGTTCTTTATATCCGTTGCTCCGCCTTTACTCCATGCCGTAACGTGATCTGCATCCATATCTGATAACTTCCAAATTTTAGATTTATTACCATCGTGTCCGATTGCGCAATAAGGGCAATTGGAAACGCCGTCAGCCTGTGCTTTTTTAGTTTGAGTATCGTAAACACTACGCTTAGTTGCTTCATCAAAAATACGAACTTCAAGCAATTTTGTATCTTTACACCCGCCCAAGATATATTCAAAAACACCTTTACGATTTTTAACATACGGGTCGGCATATAATTGATTAACCAGAGCTGTAATTTCACGCGGATTATAGGAATTTTTATGATATTGTTCATAAAGCTCGCCCCATTTCAAGCCTTGCATTTCCGCTTCGACATTTTCAAAAACTGAAGATATCCAGTCAATAACACTGTTGAAATAGAGTTTAAGTTCATTAATGTTATCATTATAGCGATGTTTACTCATATAATCTGCAATTAGCCCTTTACTTACCCAAGAGAGCGCGGTTGCTAAGAAATCCTGCCGTTTAACATCACCTTTAATATAAGCGCTCCATTTTTTCACCAAAGCATTTTGACTGTTACTGAACTCCTCTTTAGCTTTTGTAACAAACGGCCCGGAATAAATAGCATTAAGCAACTCTTGTTCATTAAGCGGTATACCGGCAATATTAATAGTTTTAAACCATTCTTTGATTTCGGTTTCGGCGCCGGTACATTCATAGATAAGCAATGTTGTTTCTAATATTTTGCGGCGTAAATGTTCATTAAGACCGGTAAAGTATTGTTCCATTCCGCGCTCGTCTTTAACCGCAAATTTCTCGTTTATATAGCGACCTAAACTGGTAATGCGTTGTTGACCGTCAAGCACTTCAAATTTGTCTTCGGCAACTTTGGTAAAATAGAATAAGCCGAGCGGATAACCTTTTAATACCGATTCAATAACCGCCACATCTCTTTTACCGTCGGCATAGATATAATTGCGTTGATATTCCGGCTGAATGGTAAGTTTTCCCGAAAGTCCGTAAAGTCCTTTACCTTCGTATTCGTTATATACAAAGCCTTTGCAAATTTCTTCAATAGTGTATTGTTTAAGTTCTGTCTGCATTATTTTTTCCTTTTGATTAAGATACGGTTATATGGGCATTTAGAGACACCATCTTCGGTATATGTTAAATCCGTTCTACCTCGGTAATTAACTTGAATGCCAAGTTCTTTGGCAAAATCTCCTGTGCCTACGCCTAAAATTTCAAATTGTTCAGGATTGTATTTATCAAGAAAGGTTACAGGAACGCCCATAATACCGTCATAATCGCTTGGAATGGCATCAAGAAAAGGTATTTCTATTGCATTAAAGTTATCATATTTTATATAAGGTTGCCCTTTAAGTTTTTTGTTGAATTTAATATTGTCCGACATAGTCATTAATTTTAAAGGTTGATGTCGCCGACCATGGTCTATATTTGTTAACCAACAACAATTTCGAAATTTAACTAAACCAGATCTCTCATCATACACACCATCAGCATATTGATTATTTACAGAAGAAGGAATCGAAAAAAAAGCATCACCATGTGAGAAACCATGTCCATACCAAAGTCTGTTTGTCTTAATTAAAGGGAAAACTTCCCTGTAAGTAATACATCCGATACTACCTATGATTAAGAACATTTTCCTACTTTTTATTAACCACAAAATAAATTCTCTAAATAAACTAAACGGCGGATTTGTAATAATTATATCGGCTTCATCGCGCAAGGCGGTAACTTCGGCACTGCGAAAATCACCGTCACCCTCTAAATAATGCCATTCCAAATCTTCAATGTCGATAACTCCGTTTTGATTTGTGTCATGGGCAAGCACGAATATTTTGCCGTGGGTACGGGTTTTATCAGCATCAAATTGCGGATTTTCAGTTTCAAACAATGTCGGTTGGTAATCATATTTATATTTCTTACTCTCTATGGCATAACTGGTACTTATAAGCTTTTTCAAGCCGAAACGTTCGAAGTTTTGGGCAAAGAACTTGGTGAAATTACTCCATTCGGGATCGTCACACGGCAACAAAATTGTTTTACCGCGAAATACATCCGGATTATATTCGATGTATGCGTTAATCTCCCTTTGAATATCGGCATATTGGGTATAAAATTCGTCATTTTTGGCTTGTTTTGCTCTTTTAAGATTGGTATTTGCCATTGCCGCACCATCCTGTTTTATGGTTAACAAAAACCCACTTTCTCTAAGAAAGCGGGCGGATGTTCAGAACCGTATCTTAGCAACGGCGCGACCTATTTGGCTATGCCTTATTCAGCCGACCATCCGTCCGAGACAGAAGTCGGCATAATGATTTAAAGTCGCTTATGCGAAGCGACTGCTAAGATACAGGGTTCTGACGCCCTCAAGTATGGTTCCCCATACCTAAACTTACCATAAAAGGATTATATAAAAAAGTCAACACCGCATTGCTACGGTGTTGCTAAAAATCGATAATCAGGTAAAAACTTCCTATCTTTTTCGGTGTGTGGCGTTTTCCACCAAGCGAGCGCATAAATCGGCGTATGTCAGGCCGATGTATTTTGCCTGTTCCGGTACCAGCGACAGCGAGGTCATTCCCGGATTGGTATTAATTTCCAAAAATACTACGCCGTCGGTCGGATTATAGCGAAAATCACACCTTGAAAGCGTACTGCAACCGAGAGCCTTATGCACCGTTTCGGCATAGAGACAACAAGTCTGCGCCACATCTTCCGGAAGCTCGGCCGGCAGAATATGGCGGGTAACACCGGCGGTATATTTGGCTTCATAATCATAAAATTCGTTTTTGGCCTTAAGTTCGGTTACCACATACGACTTGCCCTCAAAACACGCCGCTGTCAATTCGCGACCGGCAATATATTCTTCAATTAAGAGAGGCGCCGATTCGTCCGGGTAGGTAACTTGGGCGGCCGCGGCAGCATCTTTTATGATAAACACCCCGACACTTGAACCGTCCGCTACCGGCTTAACCACATACGGATACGGAATATCGGTGCCGTGCTTTTTATATTCGGCAAAAGTTTTGGATTCGCCGCGAGCAACTTTAACACCGTGGCTGGCGGCAATCAGCTTGCACAAATTTTTATCCATACCGACGGCAGAAGCTTTTAAGCCGGAATGGGTGTAATCAATGCCGAGCATATCGAGCAAACCCTGAATTTCACCGTCTTCGCCCCAGTTGCCGTAAAGCCCGTTATAAACCACATCGGGATTTTCTGCCTCGATAACCTTCAAAAAACGCTTAACATCGGTCAAATCATGCTCAACCACAATATAACCCTTGCTTTTGAGCGCGGCGGCGATATCATTTTTGGCCGAAATACTGACTTCGCGCTCAGCCGAAAACCCGCCGTAAAGTAACAAAACTTTTTTTGCCATAATTTTTTCCTTTATTATCTGAAATTTTCTGTTATGTTAAGGGAAATTGTTTAAGGATTGACTAAAGAATGAAACGAACTTTATTTTTTTTAACGGTACTGTTTTGGCGTTCGTTTGCGGCCGAGGCGCTGGAAGTAACCCAGAATATGTATACTACCATCGGGATTTTTGATGCCTGCAGCCAGTCGCTGACGTATAAGTTTGATGACCGAAACTATGATATGACCACGCGGCTCAGCACCACCGGTGCGTTTGGCAAGGTGTATCCGTTCAGCGGGGTGTATCATGCCTATGGAACTTATGTTAAAGATAAGTTCAAGCCGGCGGATTACGGTTATGAAGTGCAGTCGCGCGCCCATCACCGCACTAAACAACTGACTTATAAAGACGGAGTGCCGCAAACTCGTATAAAAGTGCGTGACGGACGTAAATTGGAAGAACCGGCGTTGGTAGAGCTTGACCGTCTGGACGATTCAATTGATTTATTGTCGCTGTTCGGAGTTTTGACCGAGCAGGTTATTCGTGCTGATACCTGCGATATGCACCGTTATTCGTTCAACGGAAAAAAATATTCGTTTTCCGAAATGAAAACCGTCGGACATGAGGAGATCAAAACGCCGTATTTTGAGGGAAATGCACTCAAATGCGAATATATGTTGGAAATTCAAAAGGGGGCGTCGGCCGGATTTTTACTCAACCAAAAAATGCCGATATATTTATGGATTTTGCGTGATAAAACGTTTAATGCCCCATTTATTGCCAAGGTTGAGGCGGAAGACACGCCGTTCGGAAAATTGGAATCATATACCACATCAATAGAGGTTAAAAAATAATGAGAAAAGCCGAATTACTGTTGCCGGCGGGTTCGCTGGTTAAACTTAAAACCGCGATTTTGTATGGTGCCGATGCCGTTTATGCCGGCACGCCGGATATGAGCTTGCGCACCCAATCTAAATTTACGCTGGAAGATTTGCGTGAAGGTATTGATTTTGTGCATAAACACGGCAAAAAAATCTATTTGACGCTTAATTTATATATCCATAAT
>JBGUGE010000093.1:0-14241 GCA_045111335.1 Alphaproteobacteria bacterium
AAAAAATCATACGACGACAGCGCAATATAGCCGCCTAAAGATGCTAAACAGGCGTACAAAATACTGCGGTTCGGAACATCAATAATGGCTTGTTTTATTTCCTGAAGCGAATATTTGGCAAGCTGATGATAAATCATAAACGCCGCCAGCCCGAAAAAGAATAATCCGGACCAAGACAATATTTTACGTAGTAATCTTTTGTTTTTTCTGCTCATTTTGCGGCTTTATTGATATTGCTATCTATGTATTGCCGAATGTTGCTACCGTAGGTTTGCCGAATATACAGAGTTAATTCCGACGGTGAACTCTGATAACTCTGCGCCGTTTCCTGCGCTTGCGCCAATTCTTCCAACTTCATTTCCGTGGTTAAGGCATCACGTCGTTGTGCCGCATTCGGAATGTTCTTAGATGAGGCAATGTTATACAGGGAGTGCGCCAAACCCAAGTTTTTCGGGCAAATAACTCCGTCAGCATAAATTTTGGCCAAGGTCATGATAGCATCCATATTGCTTTGTGCAACCGCCATACGGTAGGTGTTAAGAGCATTTTGGTAGTTTTGTACCGTGCCTCTGCCGAGCGCATACATTTCTGCCAGAACTAACTGGGCTTCATCAATTTGCGAGTGAGGACCGGCCGCCGCCTTGATTAATTTGAAGGCCTTTTCATAGTCTTGCGGAACCACAAACCCTTTATAATAAGCATAACCCAGCATAAATTTGGCGATGTTGTTCTTTTCGTGAGCCTGAGTAAATAACTCTATCGCTTTTTTATTGCGTTCCGAATCTTTTTTACCTCCGGTCAGATAAATAAAGGCCAAATTGAGCGCCGCGTTATCATTACCTAAATTGGCAGACTCGTTAAAATATGCCAAGGCACGGCGGATATCCCGCTTTTCGGTGCCGATACCGCTGAAATATAAGCTGCCCAAGTTGTTTAAGGCAATCGGGTCTTTTTGTTGCGCGGCCATGGTGTAATAAGTCAGAGCCTTTTTGAAATCTTGCGATACGTTGTTGGTGCCGTATAAATACATATATGCCAAATCCATTTGGCTGCCGAGGTCTCCTTCGTTAGCCATCCGAGTCATTTTATCCAAAATGCTTTCCTGGACTTCTTCCGTTTCATCATCATCGTCTTCTTTGCTGGAAAAAAATCGGGTAATCGGTTTGATAAAGCCGAAGAAACCGCCTGACTTTTTAGCTGTTTCCGCCGGTGCATTCATATCTACTTCAAGGTCGCTTGCCTCTTTATCGCTTAAGAACATTTCATCGGCCAAAAGTTGCACATCGTCGGCCGCATTAGCCGTATAAGCTGAAAAAGTCGATAATAAAATCATCATCAAAAATTTTTGCATAATATATTTCTCCATATTGCTTTTGCATACCATAATACGAAAAAACGGATGTTTCAAGGTAAAAAAATAAATTACTTGTAATATTTGATATTTTGGTTTAGATATAGTCCGAAAGGTTGAAAAATGGTTGCGGAAGCTCCTATTTATACGGTGCGTGAGGCACGTCTGAGTTTTGGTTTGAAACCGCTTTTTTTAGGGGTTGATTTGTATATCAACCGCGGTGATAAAATATGCCTTGTCGGGCGCAACGGTTGCGGAAAATCAACTTTGCTGAAAGTGATTGCCGGAGAAATCGAGGCCGATGACGGCGAGTTCTTTATGCAACCGGGAGTACGCGTGGGCTATATGCCGCAAGAACCGGATTTAAGCGGTTATAAAACTTTGCGTGATGTGGTTGAGAGCGGATTGCCGATAACCGAAAAAAATCAAACTTATCGCGCTGACAAGCTGATTGAATATTTTGATATTCGGGCAGAGCAGAAACCGGCTGAATCTTCCGGCGGTGAGTGTCGTAAGGCCGCTTTGGCCAAGGCGCTCATCAGTGAGCCGGATATTTTGCTTTTGGATGAGCCGACCAACCATTTGGATATTGAAGCCATCGAAAAACTGGAAGATGTTATCAAACAATTTTCCGGTGCGGTTATTGTTATCAGTCACGACCGCTCGTTTTTGTGCCATGTGGCTCAGACAACTTTTTGGTTAGACCGAGGGATTTTGCGGCGCAACAATAAAGGTTTTGCCCATTTTGAGGAATGGGAAGACCAAGTGATTGATCAGGAAATCATTGAGCAGAAAGCGCTGAATAAAAAAATTGCCGAAGAAACCGAGTGGTTGCATAAAGGGGTTACGGCACGCCGCAAACGTAACATGGGACGTCTGCGGCGCCTGCAACAGCTCAGAGAAGAACGCCGGGAGCAAATTAAGATGATGGGCTCGGTCAATATGGAAGTTGAAACGGCCGAACAGCGCTCGAAGATGGTGATTGAAGCCAAGCATATTTATAAGGCATTCGGTGAGCGGCAATTGGTAAAGGATTTTTCCATTCGCATTATTAAGGGGCATAAATTAGGTATTGTCGGGCCTAACGGCTCAGGCAAATCAACGCTGATAAAACTTTTGACCAAGCGCTTGGAGCCGGATTCCGGGTTTGTGCGAATCGGTAAAAACTTAGAGGAGGCGTATTTTGACCAGAACCGCGTTACTCTCGACCCTAAAAAGACCTTATGGAAAACGCTGTGCAATGAGGGGGACCATATATGGGTGCGCGGGCATTTTCGGCACGTGGTGGCATATTTGAAAGATTTTCTGTTTAAGCCTGAACAGGCGCAATGCCCGGTGGCGGCACTTTCCGGCGGTGAAAAGAATCGGCTGATGTTGGCGGTGGCGTTGGCACGTCCTTCAAATTTGCTGGTCTTAGATGAACCGACCAATGATTTGGATATGGATACGCTCGATTTGTTGCAGGAAGTTCTTGATGAATATGAAGGTACGGTACTGATTGTGAGCCATGATCGCGATTTTATGGATAAGGTTGCAACTTCTCTTTTGTATATGAAGGGTGACGGCACTGTTTATGAACATGTAGGTACATATACCGACTTGCTGGATAAGCTCAAAAACAGACCGGCGGCAAAGGCGGCTAAAAAGGCACCGACCAAGGCAGAGCCTAAGGTTCGCGAACGCAACAAGACCGTAAAACTGAGTTATAAAGAACAGTATTTATCGGATAATCTGCCTAAGGAAATTGCTGCATTGGAAGAAGCCAATAAGGCTATCGAAATCGCCCTCGGCAACCCGAATTTATATACCGATGATCCGCAAAAATTTGATGAATTGACCACCGCTTTGGCAGCCAATAAAGAGCAGATTGCCCAAAAAGAGGAACAATGGCTGGAAATTCAGCTCAAAATTGAAGAGATGGCGTAAAAAATAATTATTCCTGCCAAATCTGCGGCATCACTTTATCCCATCCGGTGTTGTGCTCGGCACCTTCTACCACAATAACCTCAGCGGTGTCGGCAACAAAGTTTTGATTGATAGACGGCGGCATAACCGTGTCTTTTTCGCCGACATAGTGAATTTGCGGAATTTTAGCAAAAGCACTGCGATAATCGTTCAAGTCGGCAGAGCCGGTCAGCGGAGGCACATTGTGGTGAGCCGTCCACGCCGGATGGTCTAAATTGCCGCCGACGGTAATGATTTTTTGCACCTTGATTTTGCGATCGGTAACGGCAATCAGACCGGCAATTTGCGCTCCGCCCGAAAAACCGACAAACGTTACGGGAGAAGTGCCGACAATTTGCTTGACGGCATCGGCCTGTGCCGCAACCACTTCCGACGCAAAGCGGGAAGTAGTCCAATATTCTTGGCTGCATTTCTTGCGCTGAATGTATTGGCAAGCGCGCGCCATATATACCACATTCGGGTGCGGGTCGGCAAAAGCGGCGGCACGTACGAGGGTGCTTTGCGGAGTAGGGTCATCGGTAGGTTTGCCTTGAGAATCGAAAGCATAACCGTCGCCTTCAATATATATTTTATAAGGTGCCTTCGGTTGCTCGACTTTTTGCCATACCACAAAATCAAAATTCGGAGTTTGTATCACGTTATTGCGATATGTCGGCGGAATCGCAAGCGGTGCGGTGCAGCCGAACAAAAACAAACAAAATAAAAATCGATATTTTTTCAATGCAATATCCTTTCGCAACTCCATAATAAAAGGTTTATTCTTAAAAATCAAGACATTGATGTTTTTTTATTGCAAGTTATGTTTGACATTTATTTTATTTCCTTTTATGCTTAAGGTTAAGTGCGGGAGACCGTACCCGGGGCGTCAGAAACCCTTTCAGTTGTAGGTAGTCGTCGGAGCATAGACGACTTAAATATATATGCCGGCTTCTGTCCTGTAAGGGCGGATGTCGGCTAAATAAGGCTATGCCAAATAAGCCGAGCCGCTCTAATCTACAACTGACGGTTTCTGAACATCCGCCCGCTTTCTGATGAAAGTGGGTTTTTGATTGCAATATTCAAATGTGATTGGTCGGGAGCAGAAATATGATTAAGCAAATGGCAAAGTTGGCAACAATTTTTATCAGAGACAAGGAAGAACGTAGAAAACGTCGGAATGAGCTGATTGAACAATCATTTAATAAAACTAAGTTAATAATGGTACTTTTATGCAAAGATGAAGCGGATATATTGGACGATTGGTTTTTGTTTCATAAGGCTATGGGGGTTGACGCATTTATTGTTACGGATAACGGTTCGGTCGATGGAAGTCGTGAGATTGTGCAGAAATATAAAGATAAAGGCTGGGTGCTCGATATTATTGATGAGCCGAGTACCACCATACATCAGGCAGATTGGTGTAACCGAATGATATTGCTGGCGAAAAACAAATACGGAGCCGATTGGATTATCAGTTCAGATGCCGATGAGTTTTGGTATTCCAATTCATTAAATTTGAAACATGATATAATGGAAAACAGTGATTGTAACTTGTTAAGCGTATATCTCAAAAACTTTATCCCGTATCTGAATTCCGATAAGTTTATAAACGACCCGTATTTTATTGCACGGAGATTACATCCGTTTGAAGAAGAAAAATATAATCTGAAAAGTAAAATGTACTCTTATGAAGATTTAACCCCTAAGGTGATTATGAAAGCCGCAAATTATAAAATGATAGGTGAGGGTAATCATAAAGCCAGAATGTATTACAAACGCAAAAGTCATATCTCGGATATTGTGGTGTATCATTATTATATCCGCAATTTCAAACATTTTAATGATAAGGTACGTAAGGGCGGAGAGGCTATAAAAAACCTTTCTAACAAGTCTTTCGGGACGCATTGGCGCGATTGGTACGAAAACTATTATCTGAAAAACAATATGCAAACGGCGTGGAACGAGATGTTTTTATTTGAGCATTTTGACGATTTATGCAATATCGGAGTGATTGTTAAGGACACGTCTGTTGCCGACTTTATGGAGAAAATACGCAAAAATGAAGGCTGACCGGCATCGGCTTCTTGCAGTTTAAACCGGTGATTTTTCAATTCGGTGTCCTTGTTGCGGACATCATGATTTTTTTATGTTGAAAAATCAAGAGAAGATTGCTTTTTTATTGACTTGACGAAATTTTCGGATATATTAGAGATACGACAAAGAGGTAATAAAATGTTGCGATTTTCCGATTTAAAATACAGCAAAAAAGAGTTGGAAGAAGATGCTATACACTATTTGGAAACACAGGTGTATGAGCCGTCGTACATAGACATGGTCAAGGATTTTATTGCCGAGGATTTAAGTGATTTCAAAAATTACTACGATGACGAAGAATACGCGTTTCAAAGCTTGTATTATGACGAGTATGTCGAAGGCTATACCGAAAAAGGCGATAATCTGGTTGTGCAGGTTGACCTTAAGCAAATGGCGCGGGATTTGGAAGAAGACTTCAGTTCGTGGGGTATGACCGACGACGATGTTGAACAATATGTGGTATATTTGGAATCAGAGTTTCGCAAAAATGCCTTTTGTACCCATATGGAGCCGTATTTTTTGGGATATGAGGGTGTGGTGACAACGGTTATGACCGGTTATGCCCGTGATCCGATATTTTCGATTTATTCAATGGTGCGCGAATGGGCAATGGCGTTGCATTTCAAAAAAATGTATCCGGAACAGATGCGTAAATTCGGTTTTCGCTACCAATCAATTCGGCAAAATTTTAAGGGTGAGGAGCGGCTGAAATATCTGCTTGATTTCCGCGATCGCTACAAGATAACCATGCGCAGTATCGGAATGCTTCGGTCGGTACATTCCAGCGTGTTTGCTTATGTTTATTTGTATTTGAAGGCCTTTTTGTTTGGCGAAACGGAAGAAATCGAAGATTTTATCTTAGATACGGCCTCATCACAGCTTTATTTGTTGTTGCAGGGTGAAGATTTGCAAATTGCGGATTTCCCGATTGTGAAACATGCCTTAAAAGAGCTGAAAAACGGTCGTTGCAAGGAGATGCTGTATGCGTCGGGGGCAATTAATTGGGATGCGGTCTATGACTTTACCGACGAGATGATTCAGTCAGCCGGCGGTATGGAAAATCTGCGCTCCATCGGTTTTGACGGTATGCCGGTCAAGGTTTTGCGCGCTTTTTGGAACAAGAGCGCCAATATGCAGAAAATGCTGAAGATTTTGCGACAAATGGCGATGGACGGGAGCGACCCGATTATCAGTCGATTGATCGAAATGTGCGAATATCGTTTGGGACGACCGGTTGATAAAGAAAAGAAGAAAATGGAACGCTTTATTGAACATACGCGGCGTTTGATGGCAGCTCGCGCCTATGAGCTGACTCAGCCGCGAACCATGGATCAAATGTTGATTTCGGCGTTTCCGTCGGTATTTTTGGTATATTTCCAATGGCACCACAATTTCCGCAAGGTGTATCCTAAAGAGCCGCCGCAAAAAGTGGCTTATGAAAATAATCAAAAGAAAAAGCGGCAGGCCGAAGATACGCTTAAGCATCGGATTAGCGTGGAGGATGAGAAAAAAACGCGGAGCGTTCGGGAAAATGAAGAGAATAAAATGCGAAACACTCGGGAAGAAGACAGCCGTCGCAAGCAAAAAGAGCTTGATGATTTGAATCGGTTTGTTATTCAGGAAAATACCGTTAAAGAAAATAAAGTTCGACAGAATAATAATGATGATTCGCTGGCGCGGTTGGCCGAGGGGCGTCTTAATAAGCAAAACGACGATATGGCCGCAACGTCATTGTCGGTCATTGAGCAATCCAAACGCCAAAATTCGATTTAGGACTATAAAATTTTCAGAATTTCCTGCAGCATGTAGAAGGATTTTTTCGGGGCATTTTCCCAGAATGTCGCATATTGCTCGGCGTGATTTTCAGCACCCGGAACATCGCTGATTTGGCGCATCACCAACAGCGGTTTGTTATACAGATAACAGGTTTGAGCGATGGACGCACTTTCCATATCAACCGACATGGCGGCAGGGAAAAGATTTTTGATTTCGTTTAATTTATCAGCCTTTTCAACAAAGAAATCTCCGCTGCACATAAGCCCTTGGGGATATTCTTTAAGCTGAGAAGTCAGCTCCGGTGCACTGTGATACATTTCCGGCAACCCCTGAACCTGTCCGTACTTGTTAGGCTTTCCGCACCATACGTCGTGATATACAATATCGGTTCCGACCAGAAAATCGCCGATTTTGAGTGACTGATCCAATCCTCCGGCAATTCCGATGTTTATAACCAGGTCAACTTTGAAAATATTGATTAAATCGGCGGCGCATAAGGCCGAATTGACCTTACCCATTCCGGAAACAACCGCCGTAACGATTTTGTTATCGATACTGCCGGTATAAAAAGAGCATTTATGCAAAGTTTTTTGTTGCAAATCCTGTAATGCGGAAGCAAAAGTCTTCATTTCCGCATCCATTGCAAACATCAATCCGATATGTTTCATGGCGTTCTCCTCAACCCCCGAGTATAACACGGCTTATGTAAATAACAACATTAAACCTTGACAATGTGAATAAATGTTTTTATAACCGATAGCGTTACGGGGTTGTGCCGTAAATGTGGATTTAACCGAATTGTCCAGCATTAAATGGACTAAACAGGAGAAAAAATATGATAAAAACAGCAGAATACGTGTCTTTGGGACACCCTGATAAAATTGCCGACTACATAACCAGTTATATTTTAGACCGCTTCATTGAACAGGATGCGGTGTCTCGCTATGCGGTTGAGGTTATGATTAAGGATAATACCGTGGTGTTGGGCGGCGAAATTTGTTCAAAGGTACAAAATGCACCGTTTGCCGAGTATGTTAAGGCGGCCTTGCGAGAGATTGGGTATGATGAAGATTATGCCGAAATTTGGGGCAATAAGGCGGTTGACGTGCGCAAACTTGAGGTGATTAATTTAGTGGGGTGTCAATCATGCGAAATTGCTCGAGGCGTTGATAGCGGCGGCTGGGGAGATCAGGGGGTGTTTGTCGGTTATGCCTGCCAAGGTAAAGATAACATACCTCAAGAGTTGTTTTTGGCGCGCAAATTGAACCGTGCACTCTATGAAAAAGCACGTATCAGCCGGAATTTGGGGTTGGATATCAAAACTCAAATTACGCTTGATGACAGCGGCAAAATCCTGACGGCGGTAGCGGCGGTGCCGATGTTGAAACCGGAGGATTTGCAAGGATTTATGATTGATGTGTTGGGGGCCGAACCTGCGCAAATAATTATTAACGGAGCAGGGAATTATACCACCCATTCAAGCATTGCCGATTGCGGTATGACGGGGCGTAAGTTGGCGGCGGACTTTTATTCGACCGCATGTGCCGTCGGCGGCGGTTCACCGTGGAGCAAAGATGCCACTAAGGCTGATTTGACGCTGAATTTATATGCACGGCGTTTGGCGGTGGAAAATTTGGCGGATAATGATGAAACATGGGTTTATTTATCTTCATGTATCGGTCGGGCGGAGTTGCCGAGCGCGGTGCTGAAATGGCGTAAAAATAAGGTTTTCGGCGAGCGCAATTTGCATTTTGAAAGCCGTCCGGCAACGTTGATAAAGCAGCTCGGATTGGATAAGCCGGTGTACACCGCATTGTGCCGCAACGGGCTGGTATGACGGGCTTAACGTATTCGGTTGATAAAAAGCAAAAAAGTGCTTTACAAATCAAAAAAACGTGATATATGTGTTGACAACATAACAATATTATCAAAGTGGAGCTGAAAAGCCCCGCTTTTTTATTAAAGGAAATGAAATGCAGAAACACTATTTACAAGACTTAACCGAGCCGGTGGTGGAAAACGAGGGTTTTGAACTGGTGCGCGTTATGACCATCGGGCAGGCTAATCCGACGTTGCAGGTCATGATTGATACTCTCGACGGCAGCGATATTACGGTTGACGACTGCGCCAAAGTAAGCCAAAAACTTTCGGCAGTGCTTGATGAAAAAGACCCGATTGAGAGCAGATATTCGCTTGAGGTCAGTTCACCGGGGTTAGATCGTCCGCTTACCAAACTTAAGCATTTTGAGCGTTGGCAAGGTTATGAGGTTAAAATTGAAACCGCCGATAAGGTAGAGAATCGTAAACGGTTTAAAGGAAAAATATCTGCCGTTGACGGCGATAATGTCGTTATAGCGGCGGAAGATCAGCAATACACAATTCCGTTTTTGCTTATCAATAAAGCAAAGTTGGTGGTAACCGATGAATTGTGGGAAGAATATATGGCAGCACATCAGGCTGCGGAATTTTAATTTTGAAAGGTATTTAAAAAATGGAAACTTATGAAAATATGCCGAGACCGGAAATTGTCGCTGTTGCAGATGCTGTTGCCCGCGATAAAAACATTGATAAGGAAGACGTTTTTGTGGCAATGGAAGTTGCCATTCAGAAAGCAGGTCGCACCAAATACGGTAAGGAGCACGACGTTCGGGTTACAATCGATCGCAAAACCGGAGCGATTGCTTTGTCGCGCTATCGCGAAGTTGTGGCCGATGATGCCTTGATTGAAAACGAATCGGCACAAATTCCTTTGAGCATCGCCAAAACCTATAATAAAAAATATAAGGTCGGCGATTTTATCATTGATCCGTTGCCGCCGATTGATTTCGGCCGCATTGCCGCTCAAACCGCACGTCAGGTAATTATGCAAAAGGTGCGTGAGGCTGAGCGCAATAAACAGTATGAAGAATACAAAGAAAAAATCGGTACTATCATAAACGGTACGGTTAAAAAGGTGGAACAAAACAGCTACGGAAACATAAGCAGTGTTGTTTTGGAAATCGGCAATAAAAACGATGAAGCCGTGTTGCGCTATAATGAAATTATTCCGAGAGAGAAGTTTAAGAACGGCGACCGGGTTCGGGCTTATTTGATGGATGTTCGCCGCGAAGTTAAAGGTCCGCAAATCTTTTTATCGCGTACATGTCCGGAATTTATGGCAAAACTGTTTACGCAAGAGGTTGCCGAAATTTATGACGGCGTGGTGCAGATTATGGGTGTGGCGCGCGATCCGGGCTCTAAGGCTAAGATTGCGGTTAAGGCTAATGATAAAACCATTGATCCGGTAGGCGCATGCGTCGGTTTGCGCGGTATCCGCGTTCAGGCAGTCGTCACTGAGTTGCAGGGCGAAAAAATCGATATTGTTCAATATTCGGACGATAAGGCGCAATACATTGTTAATGCGTTGGCTCCGGCCGAAGTTATTAAGGTGGTTTTGGATGAAGAAAACAACCGAATTGAAGTGGTGGTTTCCGAAGAAGAATTTTCTAAGGCTATCGGCCGTCACGGTCAAAATGTCAAGTTGGCATCACAGCTGTTGGGCTGCAATATCGATGTTATGACCGAAGAACAGGAGCAAGAACGTCGCTCTAACGAGAATAAGGTTCGTACTCAGCGCTTTATGGAATCGCTGGATGTTGATGACATGATTGCCCACCTGCTTGTGGCTGAAGGATTTACCACGGTTGACGAAGTGGCATTTGTTGATCAGAGCGAGTTGGCGGAAATTGAAGGCTTTGATGAAGATATTGCCGCCGAGTTGCAATCTCGTGCCAAAGAGTTTGTAGCGGCCAGAGATAAAGAATTTAATGCCAAGAGTAAGGCCTTGAAGATTGATGACAGTATCAAAAAGGTAGAAGGTCTGGATCCGGAAATGATTATCACTTTGGCAGAAAAAGGCGTCAAGAATATTGATGATTTGGCGGATTTGGCTGCCGATGAGCTGATTGAAATGCTCGGTGCGGAAGTAATTTCCGAAAACGAAGCCAATGAAATCATTATGGCGGCGCGTCATCAGGCCGGTTGGTTTGACGATGAAAAGGACGATGAGGCCTGATAAGCGCAAAGGAAAGTAACAATGGCTGCGGAAACGGAAATGAGAAAGTGCGTTTTGACGGGTAAGGTTTTACCTAAAGACGAACTGCTGCGTTTTATCTTGTTGAAAGACGGTACGGTGTTGCCGGACTTTAACAAGAAATTGGACGGGCACGGCTTTTATCTTTCCAATTCCAAAGCCTTGTTGCAGGAGTTGTCGGCTAAAGCCAATCCGCTTAATAAGATTTTGCATACCAATACGATTATACGCGAAGATTTACCGCAGATTGTCGAGCAAATATTATATAAACGCGGGTTAGATGCCGTCAATTTGGCACGCAAGGCCGGAGATTTGGTCGCGGGGTTTGAAAAAGTAAAAGAAGTTATAGCAAAAGGTAAGGCAGCCTTTGTGATTGAAGCAACAGATGCCGGAGATGACGGTAAGCAGAAAATCGCAGCAATGTCAAAAGATATGGAAAAATTCACTTTATATGATGTCGCAACCTTAAGCGCGGCGCTCAATCGTGAAAATACGGTGCATCTGGTCGTTAAAAAAGGGCCGATGAGTGCGATGGTGCGGACGGCGTTAATGCGGTATCAGACATTTTTGAATGCGTAATGGAGAGAAGATTATAATGACAGAAGAGAGTGCAAAGGGAAAATTAACATTAAAGAAAACCCTCACTTTGAAAAATGTGGCTAAGCCGACTCCGGCTGACGGTAAAAAGGTGGTGCAGGTGGAAGTGCGTAAAAAACGCACCATTAATACTGCACCGCAACCGAGTGCGCCAAAACAAATCGATGAGGCTACCGCACAAAAACTGAAACTTTTGGCGGAGGCTAAGGAATATGAGGCCAAACGCAAGCAGGAGGAAGAGGCCAAAGAGGCTAAGCGCCAAAAGCAAAAAGCGGCCCAGCAGGAAAAGCTGGAACAGGAACGTCTGGAAGAAGAAGCGCAAAAAACCGCCGCCGAAAAACAGGCTAAAGAAGCCGCCAAAAAACAGGCTGAAGCGGCCAAAGCCGCACAGGAATCCAAGGCAGCAGCCGAGAAAAAAGCCAAGGAAGACAGTCAGGCGGCCGCCGAGCATCGCGCCAAAAAAATGAAAGATTATAACGATGATGTTGACGACGATGATGATGACGAGGCTTATCGCAAAAAAGGTAAAAAGGCAACCGCATCGGTAGAAAAGCATCCGATGAGCCGCGAGGAAACCTTTGAACAGGAACGTAAAAAAATTCAAAAACGTACGTTTGAACCGCAACGTCGCAACAATAAAATCAGCGCCAATAACTATATGATAGGCGGCGGTGATGATGACGAAGATGATTACGGTTACGGTGTACCGCATCGCCGCTTTAAGAAAAAGCAGCCGAAGCCGGTACAGCAGGTGCAAACACCTCAAGAAAAGGTGGTGCATGAGGTAATTATTCCGGAAACGATTACGGTACAAGAGCTGGCCAACCGTATGGCCGAAAAGAGCTCGGATGTGATTAAGCGCCTGATGTCGATGGGGGTTATGGTAACGATTAATCAGCCGATTGATGCCGATACGGCGCAAATTATTGTAGAAGATATGGGACACATTGCCAAGCGCGTGGCCGACAGCGATGTAGAAGAAGGTCTGGACGGGCCGGAAGATACAGCGGAAGATTTGTTGCCGCGGGCTCCGATTGTGACGGTTATGGGTCACGTTGACCACGGTAAAACCTCGCTGTTGGATGCGTTACGCGAAACCAATGTGGTGGCAAAAGAGGCAGGCGGTATTACACAGCATATCGGTGCGTATCAGATTACGCTGGAGAGCGGCCAAAAGATCACCTTTATTGATACTCCGGGACACGAGGCGTTTTCGGAAATGCGTGCTCGCGGTGCACAAGTAACCGATATTGTGGTGTTGGTGGTGGCCGCCAATGACGGTATCATGCCGCAAACAATTGAGGCTATTCGTCACGCACAGGCGGCAAATGTGCCGATTGTGGTGGCGATTAACAAAATTGATTTGCCGGGGGCGGATCCGATGCGGGTTAAAACCGAGTTGTTGCAATACGGTATCGGGGTTGAAGAAATGGGCGGTGAGTCGCTTTGCGCCGAAATTTCCGCCAAAAAGCGCATCAATATCGATAAATTGGTTGAGGCTATTTTGTTGCAGGCCGAAATGCTCGATTTGAAGGCAAATCCTAATCGTACGGCACAAGGCACGGTGGTTGAGGCCAAAATGGAAAAAGGTCGCGGTTCGGTGGCTACGGTTTTGGTACAGCGCGGCACTCTGCACATCGGCGACATTTTGATTGCCGGCAAGGAGTGGGGACGTGTGCGTGCCATGTTTAACGAATTGGGTAAAAAGGTAATGCAGGCCGGGCCGGCAACTCCGGTTGAAGTAATCGGCTTGCAAGGCACTCCGATGGCCGGCGATACCTTTGTTATCGGCAAGGATGAAAACCAAGCGCGTGAAGTTACCGGATATCGCATCAGAAAAGAGCGCGAGCTGAAGATGGTGGCCAATACCAAGTCAGCGATGGAACAGATGATGGAAAAGATAAAATCCGGCGAATCCAAGCACTTATCGGTGGTTATTAAAGCAGATGTTCAAGGTTCGATTGAGGCTTTGGAAGGCTCACTCAAAAAGTTGGCCAACGACGAAGTTTCGGTGCAGATTTTGCATTCGGCGGTGGGCGGAATTTCCGAGTCCGATGTAACTCTGGCGCATGCTTCCGACGCGCTTATTATCGGGTTTAACGTTCGTGCCAATGCGCAAGCGCGTGACATGGCGCATCGCGACGGGGTTGATATTCGTTATTATTCGATTATCTATAACGTGGTTGACGATGTTAAGAAGGCGCTTGAAGGTATGTTGACGCCGGAATTGCGTGAAAAGATTTTAGGCTATGCGCAAATCAGGAATGTGTTCAATATTACCGGTGTTGGTAAAGTTGCCGGTTGTATGGTTACCGAAGGTATGGTTAAGCGTGGTGCGAAGATTCGGTTATTGCGTGATAACGTGGTGATTCATGATGGTAATTTAGGACAGCTTAAGCGTTATAAA
>JBGUGE010000094.1:0-4529 GCA_045111335.1 Alphaproteobacteria bacterium
TGTTGTTGGCAAAGGTGTTATTAGTCGTAATAGCCAACGATTGCGGAATAATACCGGACTGACCGCGCCAAGCCATAGAACCCAAACCGCAACCGCCGGTCGAGTCAACGGCATTGGCCGGATTGGTTAAACTCATTGCCGCACAAACAACTGCAGCGCCCAAAATCTTTTTCATTATTAGTTCTCCTTATCAGTTCATCTAACAAAACAACCTTACCACGGCAGATATACAAATGTACAGTCTGCCCCAAACTTTTGCACAGGTTATTTTATTTGCATTGCCGAAAATATTTGACTTAATGCCAAAATATGAGTTATAATGACTACGTTGAAAGGAGAGTAAAAATGTCTGTTACCGGAATTATCATCTGCGGCATTATCTTTATGATTCTGTTTATTGCGTATCAGTTTGTATAAACCGCTGTCGACATAAACCGAAAACCGAAGAATTCGATACAACGCTATTTTTTTAATTTTTGCAAAACGGCAAACGGGTTGTCGTGTTCTAACGGCTCAACCTTGGCATAGCGGCTGAAATCAAATACCTCGCCCTTGGCCCGCGGATAGTCATCCAATTGTAACGCTACCTGCTCCATACAAATATCAGCCAAGTTTATTTCTCCGTTTTCAATAATATCGGGTACTTCATCCTCAATCCCCGCGTTTATATCGCGAATATCTTTATAAGTGGCCTTAGTATCAAAAAACAGCTCAAACGGCGTATCTATTTTTTGCGTAAAATTTTCTAAGCTGATAACGCTCTTAATGCTTAAATCCGCCACAACATTACCCCAAACTCTCAGTATATTGTCTTTTTTATTGAATTTCAGGAAGACCTCGCCCTTAAAAAATCTGACCGCTTCAACCTGCAAAACCTCAGTAATATCCTTAAGTTCATCGGAATCCGCTTCCAATATAAAATGATAACGATTCTGATTTAATTCATCTGTTTTAACCGGATATGAAAATTTTTTTTGCATTCTGAAATCCTTGTGTTATATATAGTCTGTACACAATAAAAATATAAGGAATTATACAGATGTCAATACGCAATTTGCTTTTTCTTTCCGCACTGTTATTGAATACGGCCTGTTCCAGTGATTTGTTTCTGGATCATAACGGCAATATGCCGGAAGATCGCTATCTTCGACAATTGCAATACGGTCAAACCAAAGAAGAAGTTTATCAATTGTTGGGCGCGCCGAGTTTAATGACCGGATTGAGCGACAACCATTGGATTTATATGGCTTCCACCATTCGCCGTGTGGCGTTTATGAAACCTACCGAATTGGAACGCGATATTGTTGCCATTACATTTAAGGATAACAAAGTTACCCAAATTGATAAGCGTACCTTAGCAGATGCCAATAAAATCAGTATAGATTCCGATGAAACTCCGGCCACCGAGCGCGAACAGGGCTTCTTCCGCAAATACTTTGGCGGAGTCGGCCAATATCAGATGTTCGGCAAAGGCGACACAAATAAGGATATGTAACAGTGACTGAGAACTTAAGTATGCAATTGACGGAAGCCCTCTCCCACTTTGGGATTAAGGGTACAATCGGCGAGATTTTCGAGGGCCCGCTGATTACCGATATTCAATTTCAACCGACCACCGGCACCAAATTTTCAACGGTGGCAAACTCGATTAAGGATATTGCGCGTGAATTAGGGGTAAGCGGCATTCGCGTATCTCCGGTGGTTAATTCCACTTTCATCAGCTTTGAGATTCCGCGGCCCAAGGCGCAGACCATTGATTTTGTGCCGCTGTTGCAGTCAGAAGCTTTTCGCGGTGCCGATTATGCATTACCGATTTTAATCGGAGTTAATATGCACGGCGAGCCGATTATGAAAGACCTTTCCAAAATGCCGCATCTGCTGGTGGCCGGCACTACCGGTTCGGGTAAATCGGTGGGTTTGAACTCGTTTATTTT
Source organism: Alphaproteobacteria bacterium (assembly GCA_045111335.1). Lineage (GTDB taxonomy): Bacteria > Pseudomonadota > Alphaproteobacteria > RF32 > CAG-239 > RUG410. Next base: position 1,935 of record JBGUGE010000094.1, read on the forward strand.
GTCGCTGATTAATAAAAAGCGTCCGGAAGAGTTGAAGCTGATTTTGGTAGACCCTAAACGCATTGAATTCAGTATGTATAATAAACAGCGTTATATGTTGTGTCCGGCGGTTACCGATATGAGTATGGCCGCACGGTGGCTGGAAAAACTGTGTGATGAGATGAACGCCCGCTATGCCGTGTTTGAAAAAAATATGGTGCGCAATATCGGCGAATATCTGGCCAAAGGCAATAAAATGCCGTATATCGTGTGCGTCATTGATGAGTTTGCCGACTTGATTTTGTTTGATAAAAATGTGGAAAAGCAAGTGCAGATTTTGGCACAAAAGTCTCGCGCTGCCGGTATTCATCTGATTATTGCCACTCAGCGTCCGTCGGTTGATGTGATTACCGGTGTGATTAAAGCAAATTTGCCGACACGCTTATCTTACAAAGTATCTTCTCCGGTCGATTCCATGACAATTCTGAATACTGCCGGTGCCGAAGATTTGCTCGGTCGCGGTGATTCGCTGTTGCTCGAAGAAAACGGTACCTTAACCCGTGCTCTCGGTGCTTATGTGCCTAACGATGATATTATGAACCTTTTAGCTCCTTATCGCTGCGAAATGGATAATATCGATTATTCGGGTATTATTACCGGTGCGCAAATTCAGGAACAAACGCAGGAATATATCGCCATGCAGGAAAAGGCTAAAGAAGATGCCTTGAATGCCGGTAAATCCGAAGGCTTTGTGGCTAAAGTTAAAGGTTGGTGGAATAAGTTAGGTAAACCGATGCAACGCCGGATTGTTAATATCGGTATTGCCTTTGTGATGGCGCTGATTACCAATAAATCATCCAAGAAATCGGCAGTGCAAAGCGCTACCGATGCGGCGGTGAAGTCGGCAAAACGCTCGGTAAAGGCACAGGCTAAACAAGCCATAACCAAAACGATTTTGGATTCACTTAATAAAAAATAAGTACTATTGTTTTAAAAAAGCACAACCCCGTTTCCGATTAAAGAAACAGGGTTGTATTGTTTCAGCGGCGAGCAAGTTTGTCTTGAATCAGTCCGATAATCAGGAAAGTAAGACAGCCTAAACCTGTAATCGGTGCCAGTATGCCGAATAAATTTCCGACTATTGCGGGAATCTCTATGCCGGTGTATTGCTTAAACATGTCGAAAGCCACCCCGATGACACAGATCAGCATAAAACTTAATCCCAGCATCACACTGAGAGTTGTCACTTTGTTGATATACTTCTCCTTAGCAAGCTGACGAAAGCCAACACAGGAACCAACCAAAAACAACCATCCTATCGAACATTCTAAAGGCATGGTTTCTGCACCTCTTAGCTGGCAGGACAACGCTTGTACCAAAAGAATTATGAGAGATATGCAAATGCCGTATAGTGTCACTAAAGCCAGGGCATCGCCAGTCTTAATTTCTCCGCGGCTTGCCTCCACATATTCTTTGCAGGAGAATGACGCATATGCGCCGATTCCGATTCCGAGAATAAGATCCCAAACCGGATCTGTGTTCATAACGATTCCCCATACCAAGAGGACGATAGGTACGAAAACCAGACACAACTTGATGATAATTGTGAAAAATTTTTTCATTTTTTTGTAATTTTTGGAATGAATAATGTTTCCCAAACTTATGCTGTTTCAGCCGCTGCTGACATTAACGGATATGTAAATCCTTAGGCATAATAATGTTTGGTTAGGTATATGATAATTTATATTGACAAATTTGTCAATATTTTTATACCCAAAAAGCGGATAAGTGCGATAAATTACTTTGCAAACGCTTCAAAACAGCCTAAACTGCAAACGTAACGTTACATTTTTATATAAGGAAATAAATATGAAAAAATATGCAATTTTAGGTATTTTCTGCGTTTTAGCCGCTTGCGCCAATGCTTCTGACGGCGGTTTTCTTTCCGGTTTAACCACAACCGATGCCAATGCTTCGGTTCGCCAAAAAATGCAGTCTTGTATGTTGGCCGAGGCTCAGAGCAAATTTCAGGCCGGAACCTTGTTTACCAACAGTTTGAGTGCTACCGCCGATGAGTTGGTGGCAACCTGCGCCAAAAAATTAGCTTTGCAATCCGTCGGTATTACCGAAGAGAACAAAACCGCGGCTGAAGGCATCATTACCAACCTGAAGAGCATGGTACAATAAGTTTGCATTTAAGCTGTAAAATTAAAGTCGCGGTTTTTGCCGCGGCTTTTTATATGGCTTGTTGCAAAAATTCCTTAATCGGCTTATAACTCTTGCGATGTTCGGGAGTTACACCGTATTTTTTAAGTCCTTCAACATGGTCTTTAGTGCCGTATCCGGCATTTTTTTCAAAACCGTACCCCGGATATTTAAGCGCTAATTCTTTCATCAAATTATCCCGATAAACCTTGGCTAAAATACTGGCCGCCGCAATCGAATACGAGCGCGCATCGCCGCCGATGTGGCACGAGGTCGAACAACAAAACTCGGCCGGCAGACGGTTGCCGTCAATCAACGCATGTTGCGGTTGCGGATTAAGTTGTGCTACCGCACGTTTCATAGCTAAAAAGGTGGCTTGCAATATGTTAAGCGTATCGATTTCCGCAGCGC
>JBGUGE010000095.1:0-22423 GCA_045111335.1 Alphaproteobacteria bacterium
CCCACGACATCAACCTTGCCAAGGTTCCGCTCTACCCCTGAGCTATACCCGCATTATTTGCGAACAAATCATTTAATAACACATAAAAAATAAAAAGCAAGCACTTTTTTTATATTTTTGCAATTTTCTGAAATTTTAAATCCGCAACGGCGCAACATGCGCATAAAAACAAGCAAAAATCCGCCGGGCAGCGAGCCTGACGGATTTTGCTTAAAAAGTTACTCCTTCTACCGAAGTAATGTACGCGATAAGCGCCTCGATATCCGGGCAAAAGCCGACATACTTTTGATATTCCATATCGCCGTAGCCATCATAATGCAGACGCCCCGTAAACTTGCGAAATACACCCCCGAACGGAGTATAAAACACAAAATTGTTACCGCAGCAATAAATAGCCCGGTATGCACCTTCTCGCGGCAACAACGGACGCACCTTGTTATGATGCAACGGATGAATGTTACTGATTGCCCAGTCGTCAATATCATACTGCGGAGTAATGGTTTCCGGCGGATATTTGACAACAATCAATTCGATTTTGCCTCGGCGTTTGGTCGGCAGAATCTCAACCTCGCACTTTTGCGGACAAACGCCCTTAACAGCTTCTAAAAATTCCTGATTCATATATAATAATTTAAATGGTTACTATAATTATTGATTTTCAAGAATGATTGTAAATAAAACACCCGCCTGAGTCAATAAAAATTCCTCATTACGTCGGCGGCTCAACAAACCTGTGGTTAAAAACAAACATTACTTGCGCAAAAATCTGCATACTCTATAATTTATCGTAGTTATTTCATTTGAGGAAAAACAAATGGCTCTGCAAAAATCACAACAGCAAATCCGCTTTGAAAAAGAAGCTAAAGCTTTGCAAAAAAATATTGCCAAACGCAAAAAACAACAGCAGGAACTGAACGAAAAGAAAAAGCAAAAGGAGAAAGAACGTGGACAAGATTAAAATTATCGGCGGAAGTCCGTTATTCGGTAAAGTCTATATCAGCGGCGCCAAAAATACCGCGTTACCGATTATTTGTGCGAGCCTTTTAACCGAAGAACCGGTTACGATTCAAAATATTCCGTTTCTTTCGGATATCAAATCTCTTAATTCTCTTTTGTTGCAAATCGGCACACAAATTGAAGAAAAGGCAGAGCAACGTAACGGGCATTTAACCCAGACAATCACTTATCATACGCCGCAACCGACGAGCTTGGTTGCCCCTTATGACTATGTGCGCAAAATGCGGGCTTCGTATTATGTTTTAGGGCCGCTCTTAACCAAATACGGCCATGTTGAGCTCTCGTTGCCGGGAGGGTGTGCTATCGGTGCACGACCGATGGATATTCACCTTTCGTCACTGGAGCAAATGGGAGCGCATATCGAAATCAAAAACGGTTATGTGGTAGCCGATGTTGACGGTCGTCTGCAAGGAGCTCATGTGGCGTTTCACTCGGCTTCAGTCGGCGCAACCTGCAATATTTTGATGGCGGCGGCGTTGGCAGAAGGCACTACGGTAATTGAAAATGCCGCAAAAGAACCGGAAATTGCCGATTTAATTAATGTGCTGAACAAAATGGGCGCACAAATTGAAGGCGCTAATACCTCCACTTTAACCATTCACGGGGTGGAAAAGTTACACGGCATAGCCCACGAAATCATCAACGACCGCATTGAGGCCGGTTCGTATGCAGTAGCGGCAGCCATTACGCATGGGCGGGTGGAATTAGTGAATGCTCCGGCAGAATATTTGCAAACCCCTCTCGATATTTTGCGCAAAACCGGTGCCAAAATTGAAATGACCGACAATGGTTTTATTGTTGATGCGCAGGGGGTAAAATTGGTAGGACAAGACGTATTTACCGACTATTATCCGGGTTTCCCGACCGATTTGCAGGCGCAATTTATGGCGCTGATGTGTGTTTCCGAAGGGGCGGCGATGATTACCGAAAGTATTTGGGAAAACCGCTTTATGCACGTTCCGGAGCTGATGCGTATGGGAGCTAATATCAACGTACACGGTCATGCTTCGGCGATTGTACGCGGCGTGGATAAATTGTCGGCAGCACCTGTGATGTCTACCGATTTGCGTGCCTCGTTTGCCCTGATTTTAGCCGGTTTGGTGGCTGAGGGCGAAACCATTGTCAACCGCGTTTATCACTTAGACCGCGGATACGAACACTTAGAGGAAAAATTCAAACAAATAGGAGCAAACATTGAACGTATTAAAATACCTGATTAATTTAGCGTTTGTTTTAGGCTTTATATGTCTGGCAAATACGGCATCGGCACAAATACTGTCGGTTGATGTTTATGTTGATAAATTGGTGTTGCCGAAAGGTTTTTTGCCAAGCTTGGAACAATGTAAGCCGTTTCATGCCGAAAGACCGTTGCGCCGCAAAGATATTGCCGTTAATACAGTGTATACGGTTGACGGAATGCAAGACGGTTTTTGCCAATTGCATATTACCGGCGTTACCAATTCCTCGGTGGAAATTCATCAGGATTGCGCTCTGCCGGCTGATGTGGCAAAGACCTATGCCCATATTTTACAGCGCTATGTAGATAAAAAATATTCGATGAAATGGGATCATAAGTATATTGAAAAAGACGAGGACTATCAGGCGGCTTTGAAGATTATGGAAGACCCGAAATATTGTACTTTTTATCGGGCGGAAATTGATAACACCCGAGAAATTCGCAAAAATATGCCGGCATGCCGACCGGCGGAGCAAAAAGAAATTGCCTCCGGTTTGGAATATACGCGCCAAATTGTCGGGTTAAATAAGGAATCCTGTGTCTACCGCTTTACGGCGCAAAAAACCGATGAGCTCGACCATGTTTTGCTTAAAAACGTGCCTCCGGTGACCGTAAGCGATTATTCCGATACTCTACGCCTTTCTTATACCTGTGCCTTCAATGAAGAACAGGCCGCGCAATATGTACTGATTTTGGAATCGGAAATTGTGCCGGAAGAAGAAGATATCGATTTTGCGGCTATTCGCCACGTTGCACCGTTGGAGGAATTGGAATTTTTACGCAATAATTGCTCGGTGGAAATGCAAAAATAAGTCCGAAAATTTTATTTTACCTCTTGCGAACACAAAAAATTACTCCCATATAATGTATTAGTTGTTATATGGGAGATTTTTTATGAGTAAACAAAAATTTAAAACCGAAGTTACCAAACTTTTGGATATTGTGATTAACTCGCTTTATTCCGAAAAATACATTTTTTTACGCGAGTTGATTTCGAATGCCAGTGATGCCTGCGATAAATTACGTTATTATGCTCTGACCAATCCGGGAATCGTAAAAGATAACGGCGAATTTAAAATCGTTATCACCCCGAATGCCGAAGAAAATACACTTACGGTCAGCGATAACGGTATCGGTATGAATAAAGACGATTTAGTACATCATCTCGGAACGATTGCCAAATCGGGCACGGCAGAATTTGTAAACAACGCCAAAGACAACGGTTCGATTGTCGATTTAATCGGTAAATTCGGAGTTGGTTTTTATTCGGCGTTTATGGTGGCCGCAAAGGTTGAAGTCACTACCCGTCGCGCCGGCGAAGAACAGGCTTGGCGCTGGACTTCCAACGGGGTTGAAGGATTTGAAATAACCGAAGCAGAACGCGATAAAGTAGGTACCGACATCAAATTATACTTAAAAGAAGACGCCAAAGATTATGTGGATACCATTTATTTGCGTCACATTATCCGCACGTATTCCGACCACATCAATTATCCGATTGTATTGGATTTAGGTAAAGCCGGCGAAGAAACGGTAAATACCGGCTCGGCGCTTTGGACCAAGAACAAGGCCGATATTACCGACGACCAATATAACGAATTTTATCATCACATTTCGCGCAATTTTGATACACCATGGTTACGCTTGCACTTTAAGGCAGAAGGCAGTATCGAATATACCGGATTGCTGTATATTCCGTCGGAAGCGCCGTACGACTTGTTTCAGCCGGACCGCCAGCAAAGCTTAAAGCTCTATGTTAACCGCGTGTTTATTTCCGATAAGGTTGAAGGTTTGATGCCGGCGTATTTGCGTTTTGTAAAAGGTATTATTGACAGCGCCGATCTTCCGCTGAATATCTCTCGCGAAATGTTGCAACAAAATGCCCTGATTGCCAAGATTAAAAACGGTACGGTGGGACGGATTCTCAAAGAGCTGAAAACCCGCTCGGAAAATTATGATGACTATATGAAGTTTTGGAAAATCTTCGGTATTGCCTTTAAGGAGGGTATTTATGAAGATGCGGTTAACCGTGAAACGGTTGCTTCGTTATCGCGCTTTTATTCCACCAACGACAACGAACACCTGACTTCGCTTGATGAATACATTTCGCGGGTTAAAGAGGGGCAAACCAATATTTATTACATTACCGGTGACGACGTACCGACTTTGCGCAACAACCCGCAGTTAGAGGCCTTCAAAGCTAAGGGAATCGAGGTGTTGTTGCTGGTAGACCCGATTGATGAATTTTGGGTTCAGGTGCTGACAAACTATAAGGGTTACCCGATTAAACACGTTTCGCAAGCAGATATCGACCTGAAAATGGAGCGTGACACGCCGCGTGCCGACGAAGGAAGCCTGAAAAAGCTGACTGATTTTATGAGCGAGTTATTCAAAGATGAGGTCGGCAAAGTGGTGACAACCGAAAAATTAACTTCCAGTCCGGTCAGCCTCACGGTAGAAAACGGCCAAATGAGTATTCACCTCGAGCGCCTGATGCGCAATCATCAGCAGCAGACGGCATTTGCCAGCTCCCGCATTTTGGAAGTCAATCCGTATCACCCGTTGATTATCAAGTTGGCAGACAGTATGTTTGATAAGAGCCAAAAGCAAACGGTGGAAGAAGTGGCGCGCTTATTGCTCGATCAAGCAAAAATTGCCGAAGGAGAAGCCATTACCGACAGCTCATTTTTCAGCGAAAAACTGAGTGATTACATTTTGCGCGGTTGGCAAAAAAGCGCCTGATCGGTACCACCAAAAAAATTCCCCTTAAAACAGCGACGTTTTAAGGGGAATTTTTTAATGTACTTTTTCTTTATTCAATGCCTCATGGATAGCACCGATTGCTTTACCGATATCGGTTCTGCCGACAATCATCAGGTTGTTGGCGGTGATTTTTTTGAGGTATCCTCTGATGCAATCGGCATCCAAGATAACATTGGCAAAATTATCCCAATCAAACACCGACTGCTCAGCCTCGCGGATATTACCCGTGTTCAGCACAAAGATTTTTTTGTGCATATCATCACATACATGAGGGATTGTAGTAACGTCGTCTATATCGACGCTGTGGTTCTCACTTAGTGCAGCAAACCAAATATCGGCCTTGCCCAGCACTGTCTTAATTTGTTCTATATTCATATCTACGTAATATTGATTTCGGGGGGTGTTATAACTTATTATTTCTTTTTCGTCAAGATATTTTTAAACTTCGGGCATAAATAAAGCAAAAGGCTTATTCTGCCAACGCAAAATAAGCCTTTCAAGATCTAAAAAAAACTGCTAAATAATCATTGCGGTCAATTCAGCTTCCGACACTACTTGGTCATCAACTTTGGAAACGCCTTTGAATACAAAAATATTGCGATGTACTTTCACTTTTTCCAAGTGCATCTTAAGCTGATCGCCCGGACGCACCGGTTTGCGGAATTTTACACCGTCAATCGCCATAAACAACACGCTGCGTTTTTTTGTTTCATAATCACCGTTGGCCGCCATTACAATACATCCTGCCGTTTGCGCCATAGCCTCAATCTGCAACACCCCCGGCATAATCGGATTACCCGGAAAATGTCCCTGAAAGAACAGCTCGTTCATGGTCAGATTTTTAATGCCGACGCCTTTTTCTCCGGGTTCTTCAACAATCAGTCTGTCCACCAGCAAAAACGGATAGCGGTGCGGCAGCATTTTCATAATTTCATCAATATTATAAATTTTTTCTTCAGCCATTTTATCCTCTATTTTTTAGAATTTTTTTGCAAAAATGCAACTTGACGCATAAAGTCCTTAAACGGTACGCACGGCGAGCCCATCATCACCGCACCGGCATCAATATCCCGCATAACTCCGGATTGAGCCGCTACCTGAGCACCACTGCCGATATTCAGGTGATCGGCCAAACCGACCTGACCGCCCAAAACCACATAATCGCCGAGATTACAACTTCCGGCAATACCGACCTGAGCCACAACCACACAACCTCTGCCGAGTTTGTCATTATGCGCGATTTGCACCAAATTATCAACCCGCGTGCCATCGCCGATGACCGTATCATCAAGTGCGCCGCGATCAACGCAACTGTTGGCGCCGATTTCCACATCGTTACCGATAATAACCCGGCCGAGTTGCGGAATGCGATGATGTTGACCACCCATCAGCTGGAAGCCGAAGCCATCCTGACCGATGCGCGCTCCCGTGTAAATATAACAATCGTTTCCGATAACGCTGTAGGCAATCGAGGCATTATTACCGATACGGCAACGCATACCGATTTTACAACCGTCGGCAATCACAACATTCGGCTCAATCACACAATTATCGCCAATTTCAACATTTTCGCCGATAACCACGTTGGCACCGATACTGCAACCGCTGCCGATTTTGGCACTGGCCGCGATTTTGGCGCTAACATCAATTCCCGCTTGCGGTTTTTTCTCGGCATACATAAATTCGTTGAGCCTAATAAATGCGATTTTCGGATCATCACAAACCAATATTGCCACATTCTCCGGTACATATTGCTTGAGATCCGCGGTGGTTACGCAAGCTTTAGCCTTGAGCGCCGCAGCCTGTTCCTTGCTCTTACGATCATAGAAAAAGCAAATATCCTCGGCTCCGGCTCCGGCCATGGTGGCTATATCCATTATTTTTTCATCGGCCCTTGCCGCATTTTCCAAAACGGCAGACGTGACCTCGGACACTTGAGCTAAGGTCACGTTCTCTTTGGCATTATAGAAACGCTTATCTACCATTAATTTCTCCTACAAACTGGTACCGAAGTTCAAACGGAAGACTTCTTTTTCATCATAATCTTCTCTGCTGATCGGGAAGCCGAAGTCCAAATCAATTTTACCCATTGGCGAAATCCAGTCAAAGCCGAAACCTACGGATTGTCTCAGTCTGGAGCTGTATACAATTTTATATTCATCGTAGTTATCCGGCTTGCCCAAAGTACCGACATCGTAGAACAGACGGCCTTTTACCCCTAATTCATCAAGCCCGATCGGGAAGGTCAGCTCGGCACCTGAATAGACCATCCAGTTACCGCCGAGTGCGTCACCGGTGCGTCTGTCGCGGGCACCGATACCGGCAAATTCAAAGCCGCGCATGTTTGATCCGCCCAAATAATATCTGTCAGACAAACGAACCTTCTTACCGCCGTAACCTGCAATATAGCCGCCGGTTGCAAAGAACTTGAAGGTATAATAGTCAGCGATTGTATAATATTTATAGGCTTTTACGTCAACCTTATTATATTTTGTATCTCCGCCCAAACCTGAAATGTCGTGACCGAGCGAAAGGAAATAACCTTCTTTCGGGTTAAACGAGCTGTCGCGACGATCATACACAAACGTTTCGCCGACCGATGATGTTACGGCACTTCCCTCTTCCGCCTTAACAAACTCGGAAGCGTTATCCTTAACATGCTTAATATCATTCTTACTCAAATTATAGCGAGCATAGTGATAAAATCTGTCAGTATATCTCCAGCCGAAGCGCGTGCGGCCGCCGATGGTGTGTGTATCATACGAAGCCTCATCTTCATAATCCTGATCTTCCATAAACAAGTCGATACCGGCACTCAAACGGCGTCCCAAGAAATACGGCTCGGTAAAGCTGATGCTGTAGTCCTTATTTCTTTCGGAAACACCGGCGTTGATAGAAGCTTCCTGTCCCTTGCCGCGGAAGTTGGTTTCGGTAATACCGGCTCTGATTAAAGCACCGTTGGTGGTAGAATAACCGACGCCGATATTAAAGTAACCGGTAGATTTTTCTTCCACATTCACGTCAATATCCGCCTTATTGTCGGAGACAACGTTGGTCTGCATATCAACCTTGCTGAAATAATTCAGGTTTTCGATATTGCGGCGCGAATCGCGCAACTTCGAGATGTTGAACGCATCCCCTTCATCCAAACGAAACTCGCGACGAATAACCTCATCCATTGTGCGGTCATTACCGGTGATGTTGATGCGGTTAACAAAAATACGCTCACTTTCATTAACAACAAAAATCAATTTAACCTTGTCATCCGGATTGCGTTCCAACTCCGGTACCACGTCCACAAAAGCAAAGCCGAGCTTACCCAGTGTTTCAGTCATCTCAGCCACAGATCTTTCAACATCTTCGGAGTTATACCAATCGCCCTTGGAAACTTCAATATCTTTATACAGACGCGCCGTGTCCACACCCGCGATATTGGATTGAACTTCAATATCGTCGATTTTATAGCGCGGACCTTCTTCAAGCGTAAAAGTCAAAATAAACGATTTATTATCTTCGCTCAACTCCGCAATAGCCGACGGCACGTTAAAATCGGCATAACCGTGACTGGTGTAAAAACGGCGTAACAGCTCCTTATCGTAGTCTAATTTTTCGGCATCATACTCGTCCGCAGAGCTGAAGAAACGATACCAACGGCTCTCTTTGCTGGCGATGGCCTCCTGCAAATCGGTGCTGCTGTAGTGAGTATTGCCCAAGAAGTTGATTTTATCGATGGTTGCGGCTTTACCCTCGTCAATTTCATAAATCAAATCGACACGATTTTCATCATGCTGAATAATCTTCGGCTCAACCGTAACCGAGTAGCGACCGGTTTTACGATAAACATCCAAAATGCGCTGAACATCTTGCTGTACCTTAGCTTTATCGTACACCGAACGCGGGCCGAGCTGAACTTCGCCTTCCAACACCTTGTCGCTGATTTTATCGTTGCCGTCAAACGCGCGCTGACCGATAATCGGATTTTCTTTAACGCTTATTTTAAGCGTATTTTTTGAGGAAATATCAAAATCGATATCACTGAACAGTCCCGTGTTATACAAATTCTTGAATGCGGCATCGAGCTCTTCCTGCGAAACATTTGAATTTCTGCGCAGGTTGAGGTACGATATTACCGTTGATTTTTCAACGCGCTCCAGCCCGCTGACCTCTATATTCTTAACATAATATCCGGCAGCATTCGCCTGAAACGCTATCAAACTTGTCAACAATCCGGCATAAATTATTTTTTTCATTGTATCATTCCTTTTTTTAATAAAACCAACGACTAATCAAATGATGAATATCATTCCATGTAGCCCACACCATAATAACCAAAAGAATCCCCAAACCGAATTTAAATATGTAGTCCTTTACCTTCGGTTTAAGCTCGCGGCGTATTACCATTTCAATCAGATATATGACTAAATTACCTCCGTCCAAAATCGGAATCGGAAACAGGTTAATCAACCCCAAGTTAACGGAAATCAGCGCCATAAAATATATAAAGCCCGACAAACCGCCTTTTTTGCTGGCATCACCGGACATTTCGGCAATGCGTATAATCCCGCCGACATCTTTACCCCCGCGGCGGCCGGTAATCATTTGCCATACCCCGCGCAAAGTCATTGCCGTAATATCATACGTTTCCTTAACGCCCATCGGAATTGCCTCGGAAAGACTGAGTTTTTCCGTAAATGTATAATCAGGAGACGACTGAACACCGAGCATCCGACGTTTGGCTCCACCAATAACTTCTTCCTGCAAGGAATCGTTTAAATTTGCCTGAAACACGATGTTGCGATGATAAGTAATCTCCAATTCTTCATTTGCATGCGCAGCCACATAGTGCTTCAAATCATCAAATGTTTCCAAAGGTGTACCGTTAATTGCCTCCAAAACATCACCGACCTGCAAACCGGCTTTGGCAGCCGGACTGTCTTCCAAAACCCGACTGACAACCGGCGGAACCGGCTCCGGTTCGGCATTTTCATTTTCTGCCGGCGGCATTGAAATAACCCCGATCATTACGTCTTTTATCATTTTGCCGCAAACTTCGCGGGTCATATATTCGGCCTTCAAAGTAACCGTACCATGGCGCTCCACGCTTACTGCCACCGGATCTTGCGCTGCCATATCGGTTTCGCGCGCCAACACCCAAAAATCCGGAGTCGGATTATCATTAATCGCCAGAATCTTGTCACCGGCCAAAATACCTGCCTTGTCGGCAGCACTGTTCGGCATCACTTCTCCGACATACGACGGAACGACCGCTCTCCCGTAGCAGGCAAACAACGCCACAAACAGCAGTACGGCCAACAAATAGTTAAACAGCGGTCCGGCAACCACAATCAAAATCTTTTTCCAGGTACTTTGCAGGGCAAATGCCTGTTTTCTTTCGGCCTTGGTCAGTTTATGCAGCGCTTTGTCGGTAGTGGAAGAAGAAGCATCGCCATCACCCAAAAACTGACAATACCCGCCCAAAGGAATCGCCGATATTTTCCATTCGGTACCTTTTTTATCGGTGCGGCTCCACAGCTCTTTTCCGAAGCCGATGGAGAAAGCCACCACCTTTACTCCGAGCAGGCGTGCCACAATAAAATGGCCGAATTCATGCACAAATACCAATATCCCCAAAAGGACGATAAACGGTATGACATAATATATGATATTTGCAATTATTTCCATTTTTGCGCCCTACAAAATATACATAAAGAACACATACATAAATGCCGAGGCAAAAATCAGACCGTCGATGCGATCGAAAATACCGCCGTGTCCCGGAATCAGGCGCGACGAATCCTTAACACCAGCCAGACGCTTAATTGCCGATTCAATCAAATCTCCGACCTGTGCCAACAGCGCAATCAAAACCGCCAATGCCGCATAAAACAGCTGATTATCAACATTCCATTCATATTGCATTTCAAGCGGTTTATACGAGAAAGAAATGTAGCGGAACTTGCTGAAATCATAAAACGGAATCTCCATGATTTCAGTGCAAAAATACATAAATATAATGCTCACGGAAACCGCCAACAAAACCCCGCCGATTAAGCCGGACCACGTTTTGTTAGGACTGATTTTAGGTGCCAATTTCGGACCGCGCAGATTGCAACCGACTACCAAACCGCCGACATCCATACTCCAAACCATCAGGAAAAACCACGCCATCATGATAAAACTGTAATTAAAGCGCGGGTCGAAATTACCCTCACTCGGATCAAACGAACGATACATCCAAATCAGAGAGGCAACGCCGATGGAAATATAGGAAACGCCGAGTGTCAGCAGCTTACGGAATTTTTCTTTTTCCGCCAACTCCCAAACAATAACCGATATAATGAAAATCATCGGCAAAATAACCTCAAAATTATAGGCCCAAATCGCTGTAGCCAAACTCATCATATAGGCGGTGACATAGTGCGATGTTTTATTGCTCGGTGCCAACATATTGGCCCATTCCCATGCCAACAAACCGCCGACAGTGATAGCCAAAACCTCGACGTACGGACTACCGATATAAAGCGTAACAATCGCAATCGGAATCATTACAATTGCCGCCAAAACCCGTTTAATCATCGCTCCCATTTTACGACTTACCATATCTTCTCTCCCTCTTGGTATAATCCTCAATAATCTGTGTCAGCTCCGTCGCATTAAAATCCGGCCAGAGCGTTGGTGAAAAATACAATTCGCTGTACGATAACTGCCACAGCAAATAATTACTAATGCGAAGTTCGCCGCCGGTACGAATCATTAAATCCGGATCGGGAATATTCGCCGTATACAGATTTTTAGCGAATACCTCGGCGTTAATATCTTCAATTGCTAAAGTTTTATCGGCCACTTGATGCGCGATTTTTTGAACCGTTGCCACAATTTCCTGTCGGCCGCCGTAGCTCAATGCCACGCATAAAGTAACTTCGTCGTTTTGCGCTGTTTCGCGTTCGATTTTTTCAATTTTTTGCACAATATCCGGTGCCAACATCGCTCTTTCACCGATAAACAAAACGCGCACATTATTATCTTTAAGCTCCTTAAAACCGTCGTCCAGATATTGTCTGAGCAAATTCATCAACTGAGAAACTTCTGCCTCGGAACGCTGCCAATTTTCGGTTGAAAACGCATATACCGTCATATATTTGACGCCCGAATTACGCACGGTCTTGCATATTTCCACCAGCGTATCGGCTCCTTTTTTATGCCCCTGAAAAGCAGGAAGCCCGCGTTGCTTTGCCCAACGACGGTTTCCATCCATAATAAATGCGATATGTTGCAAATTTTCAATACTCACGGTCAAATCCTATACTTGCAAAATATCCTTTTCTTTTGCGACATACTGTTCGTCAATTTTCTTAACGGTATCGTCCGTCCATTTTTGAATGTCGTTATTGTATTTCTTTTCTTCATCTTCCGAAATCAGCGAATCTTTCTTCATTTTTTTAACTTCATCCATGGCATCGCGACGAATGTTGCGAATTGCAATCTTAGCCTGCTCTGCGTACTTGCCGGCAATCTTTACCAGCTCTTTACGGCGTTCTTCGCTCAGCGGCGGAATCGGAACACGAATCATTTGCCCGTCATTCATCGGATTCAATCCCAAATCGCTCTCACGCAAAGCCTTTTCCACATTTTTTGCCAAGCTCTTATCCCAAACACTGATTGACAGTGTCCGTGCATCAGGTACACTGACCGTACCGAGCTGACTTATCGGAGACATATTGCCGTATGCTTCAACCAAAATACCGTCAAGTAAACTGGCATGAGCTCTGCCGGCACGCAAACCGCCGAAATCTCCGCGCAGAGATTCTAAGGTTTTTTCCATTCTTTCCAACGTGTCATTTTTCAAAGAATTATAATCTGTCATTTTTTCCTCTTGTTATTGAATTATTGTATGTTTCACCTTGCCGCAGACCGCCTTTAACACCGCTTTATCCTCCGCCTGCGCAAATATCATGGTCGGTATTTTTATATCACGCAACATTGATAATGCTGTCATATCCATTACGTTTAAGTGTTTTTCGATTGCCTCAATATAACTTATACTCTCGTAACGCACCGCATCGGAATGGCTGCGCGGATCGGCGCTGTATACGCCGTCAACCTGCGTTGCTTTCATCAAAATATCACAATGCATTTCGGCCGCACGCAACGCCGCACCGGTATCGGTTGTAAAATACGGGCTGCCGGTTCCGCCGGCAAAAATAACCACCTCGCCGCATTCCACCGAGCGAATTGCCTTGCGATAGCTGTAGGCATCACAAACCTGAGGTATATTCAGTCCCGAATAGATAACCGCCGGACAACCGATAAAATTTAAGGCCGATTTCATTGCCAAAGCATTCATTACGGTCGCCATCATTCCGATTTGATCGGCAACGCTCCGATCCATCGTTTTTCCGGCATTTTTGGCACCGCGGAAAAAGTTACCGCCGCCGATAACAAGGCAAACTTGAACGCCAAGCTGCCGTACTTCATCGATTTCGGCCGCCAAACGCTCCACTACTGCCGGATTTATACCGGTTTTACTTTCGCCGGCAAGTCCTTCTCCCGACAATTTCAACAATATCCTCTTGTATATCGGCTTCATTATTTGCCCTAATTTCTGTTAGAATCTATCTGTATGTTAATCATTTTATTTATGTTGTCATTATTATTTTACACGATTTCAACAGGGTTTTTATTTTTGTAAAAAATTTGAAAAAATGTTGAATTTTAAAATAAATCAGCGTAACAATCAAATTATCGTAATTTTAGGAGAATAAAAAAATGTTTGCACTTGCACTATGCGCGTTTTGCGGCTATTTAGCCGGTTCAATCCCGTTCGGATTGGTGTTATGTTATTTAGCCGGTTACGGTGATATTCGCAAAATAGGTTCACACAATATCGGCGCCACCAATGTTTTACGCACCGGCAACAAATGGTTGGCACTGCTGACGGTAATTTTGGACGCTTTGAAGGCCGGTTTAGCCGCTTTAATTGCCTATAAAATTCTGCCTACGACGCCGGTTTTGCACCTGTGGGGTGCCAATGCCCCGCTGAACGTTGTCGGCTCACTGATTGCCGGTACTTTCGGAGTTTTGGGGCATAACTTCCCGATTTGGCTCAAATTCAAGGGCGGCAAAGGTGTGGCTTCGGCATTCGGTTTTATTTTGATGACACAGCCTTATGTAGCTTTGGTTGCCTTCGGGATTTGGCTGTTTATGGCAATTGTTTTCCGTTATTCTTCGTTATCGGCTTTAACCGCGGCCGCGGCTATGCCGGTTATTGCTTATTTTATGTGCCCGCCGATTTATGCCGTATTTTACAGTGCCTTAGCCGTGTTGGTGATTGTGCGGCATCATGCCAACATTTCCCGATTAATCAAAGGTGAAGAAAGTAAAATCAGTTTCAAGAAGAAATAGCCGTGATAAATGCAGATTTAATCGACATATTACAACTGATTAACTCCGAGGGCGTCGGTCCGGTTACGTTCTACGGTTATGTAAAAAAGGCCGGAAGTGTTAAGGACGCCTTGGCTTTGGCGGCACAAAAACGTGCCTTATTCTCGCGCGATGCGGCAGAAGCGGAAATCGAAAAGGCCGATAAAATCGGTGCGGAAATCATTGTTTATACCGACAAACGCTATCCGCAAAAATTGCTGGAGCTAAATGATGCGCCGCCGGTTATTTATGCTTTGGGGCGTGCGGAGCTCTTGAATCATCCGCTGTCAATTTCAATTGTCGGCGCGCGCAATGCCTCTATCGGCGGACGCAAAATGGCATCGCGAATCGCCTACGATTTAACCGAAAACGAGGTTCTGGTTGTTTCCGGCATGGCTCGCGGAATTGACGGTGCCGCTCACAAAGGCGCACTTTATGCCAAAGGTCAAAACGGTACGACTTTGGCGGTTTTGGGTACCGGTGTTGATGTGCCGTATCCTACCGAAAACACCGAACTTTATGGAGATATTCGCGACAAAGGTCTGTTGATTTCGGAATTGCCGTTCGGTACGACGGCGCAGATTTCCAACTTTCCGCGGCGCAATCGCATAATTGCCGCGCTGACCGAAGGAACACTGATTGTTGAAGCCGGTGTTCATTCCGGTTCTCTGATTACGGCCAAATTGGCTTTGGAACAAGGTAAAGAGATTTTTGCCATCCCCGGCTCGCCGATGGAAAGTCGCTCGGCCGGACCGAACCAACTTATTAAAGAAGGTGCGTTATTAACAGAAAATGCCGATGATATACTTAATGTATTAAGTATGCGTCAGAACCGATTAATTAAAGAGCAAAAAACTTTATCTCTCCCTCTTGACAAACCGAAAAATCGAGTAAATATTTTGGCACATGAAGATAAAGTTTCAATTCCGCTTGCGGAAACACCTGCAGAAAACGTTAAGTTGCTTGATTTGATTTCGTATGAAGGGGTTGATATTGATGAATTGCTGCGCTCTTGCGGTCTGTCGCAATCGGAGTTTTTTGCCGAGATTTTGGACTTGGAATTTTCAGGCAAAATCGAACGACACGCCGGCAACAAAGTGGCAAAAATAAAAGGATAAAAAACAAATGAAATTAGTCGTTGTGGAATCTCCGGCAAAAGCCAAAACCATCAATAAATATTTAGGTACGGATTATAAGGTTTTAGCCAGTTACGGCCATATCCGCGATTTACCGAGTAAAGACGGCTCGGTTAATCCGGATAAAGATTTTGCCATGCAATGGGAATTCAGCGCCGCCGGCCGCAAGCACCTTAACGACATTATAACCGCGCTCAAAGACTGCGATACGCTCATTCTCGCATCCGACCCGGATAGAGAGGGAGAAGCGATTGCGTGGCATATTTTGGAAGAACTTAAAGATAAGAAAAAATTAAACGGCAAAAAAATACAACGCGTGGTGTTTCACGAAATTACCAAGTCGGCCGTAAAAGAAGGTATTGAGAATCCGCGGCAAATCGATCAGGATTTGGTCAGCGCTTACATGGCACGGCGAGCGCTTGATTATTTGGTAGGTTTTACGCTTTCTCCGGTGTTGTGGCGCAAACTTCCGGGTTCCAAATCGGCAGGACGGGTGCAATCGGTGGCATTGCGATTGATATGCGAGCGCGAAAACGAAATTGAAAAATTCAAACCGGAGGAATATTGGACGGTTGACGTCAATCTTCTGACGCAAAACAATGCAAATATGCTGACACACCTGATTAATCTTGACGGTAAAAAGTTAGCAAAGTTTACATTAAATACTGCGGAAAAAGCCGCTGAGGCCAAGGCTAAAATCGAGGCGCAAGATTTTCATATTGATAATGTGGAGCGCAAAAAAGCCAGCCGCTATCCGGCACCGCCGTTTACAACCTCAACCTTGCAACAAGAGGCCGCGCGCAAGTTGCGCTTTTCAGCAAAAAAAACCATGCAGGTGGCGCAAAAGCTTTATGAAGACGGCTACATTACCTATATGCGTACCGATGCGGTGAACCTTTCAAATGACGCCATCAAGGCTTGCCGCGATGCCATCGAAAAGTATTTCGGCGCGCCGTATTTGCCGAAAACTCCCAAGGAGTATAAAAATAAAACCAAAAACGCGCAAGAAGCCCACGAGGCCATTCGTCCGTCCGATGTGTTGAATACACCGAAGAAAATGGAATTGAAATTGGACAGCGATGCCCATAAGCTTTATGAGTTGATTTGGAAACGTACGGTTGCATGCCAGATGAATCCGGCTATTTTAGATAAGGTGGTGGTAGATGCCAAATCGGCCGATGATAAAATTTTGTTGCGCGCCACCGGTCAGGTTATTCAGTTTGACGGCTTTTTGAAATTGTATCAGGAAAGCAAGGATGATTCCGAAGAAGATGACGACAATGTGATCCTGCCGAATGTTGAGACCGGCGAAAAAGTCAGCAAGGGCGAAATTAAGCCGACACAGCATTTTACCACTCCGCCGCCGCGCTTTACCGAAGCCAGTTTGGTGAAAAAGCTTGAGGAACTCGGTATCGGTCGTCCGTCAACCTATGCCAGCATTATTGCGGTTTTGCAAGAGCGTAAATACGTTAAGGTTGAAAAACTGCGCTTTATTCCGGAAGATCGCGGTCGCATTGTTACCGTGTTTTTGGAAAACTTCTTCAAAAAATATGTGGAATACGATTTTACGGCGCAACTTGAAGAATATCTTGATGATGTTTCGGCCGGAAATATGGAATGGAAAAAGCTGCTCGGCGGTTTTTGGGCCAAGTTTATCAAAACCGTAGAGAGTGTACAGCCGCTGCAACTGACTGAGGTAATTAACCGTATTGATGAGGCACTGTCGGCACACCTGTTTCCGCCGCGCGAAGACGGTTCCGACCCGCGCAGTTGTCCGCAATGTCATGACGGTCGGCTGAGCATCAAGTTTGGAAAATACGGAGCATTCTTAGGTTGTTCGCACTATCCGGAATGCGGATACACCAAACCGCTGACCGACACCAAAGAGGAAGAACAAAAAGATGCCAACGATACGGCCATTCGTCCGGTGCAGACCGAAAACAAGCTGATGTGCCAACACGACGGCATGAATGTTTATCTCAAAAAAGGTCCGTACGGTCACTACGTTCAGCTCGGAGAAGATGCTACCGCCACTACCGAAAAGCCGAAACGTGTGGCATTGCCTAAATTTACCAAACCGGAAGATTTAACCCCGGAACAGGCGGAAATTTTGATTTCGCTGCCGCGCAATTTAGGTAACGGTATTGAGGCAAACATCGGAAAATTCGGACAATACATCAAACAAGGCACCAAATCGAAATCATTGAGCGGCGGAGATAATATCTTTAACGTTACTCGTGAACGTGCCGAAGAATTGCTTAAAAATGCCGTTGCCAAGCCGGAACCTAAAGTTTTGGGCAAGCATCCGCAAACCAATGAAGATATCATTTTGAGCAAAGGACGCTACGGGATGTATCTGAAATGCGGTCGCAACAACTACGCCATTCCCAAAGGTTACGCGCCGAGCGAGTTAACCGAGGCTGAGGCAATTAAAATAGTTACGGCCAAAAAGTAGTATAAACTTAACAAATTGCTTGCAAATTAAATTTTATGCGTTTATACCAAAGGCAAGTTAACTGAATTTGAGGTTGTTTATGAGTAAAGAAGAATTGATCGAATTAACCGGTGAAGTGGTGGAAAAGCTCCCGAATGCCATGTTTCGCGTAAAGCTTGAAAACGGCGTGGAAATTTTGGCGCATACCGCCGGAAAAATGCGAAAATTCCGTATTCGCGTGATGGTTGGTGATAAAGTGGATATTGAAATGACGCCGTATGATTTAACCAAGGGGCGTATCACTTTCCGCCATAAAGACGCCTAAATCAAACAATTATATCATAAACCGCCGAGTGCGGTTTTTTTTATGGTAAGCGGCTTGACTCTTAGACAAAAACAAGTTATAATGGCTCGCAAGGAGAGGATATGGCAAAATTTTCCGATAAATTCAAGCACTCGATAAAGGTCGCGACCATTGTTGCCGGCGGACTTTTCGGTGCACAACAGGCTGAAGCACGCGGCGTTCTGCCGGAAAAGACTTCGCCGGCAACAACTGCCTCTTACAGTGTACCGCAGGAATTTATCGGTTTCAAATATCACGAGCGCAAACGCTATTTTCAGGTTGATACGGTTTATGATGCAAAAATAATCGAACAGGTGGCTAACGGCACATACAACGGAAGTATTGCCTACTACAGCTTTGAAAACAATATTACAACGAAATATTATTTTTCCGGCGTTGACAAGCAGCCGAATCACGATTCGCCGTTTTCCGTGGATGTTCATGAAGGGGCGCATGACAGATATGTCAACACTTACGGTCTGCCAATCGGTAAAATCACGCCGGCACACGCATACAGCCTTGAAATTGCTCTTGAATTCAATGCCTATTTATACCAAACCATTTATGAAATGAACCTCAGCGTGCCGGTAGACAGTATTATCGGTATGTTGCACGATTCTCATTATGAATTCGGGAATATGTTGCAGAAAGGATTGCTTCATAAATACACCTCCGCCAAACAGCAAGACCGTGAGGAGGTGTTGCGGAAAATGACCAATTCCCTGTTTGAAAATACATATCTGGCGTTGACGTCATCACCGCTGTATTCCGAACAACTGCTCAAAGCGGCGCGATATATATCCGATGTTCAGGGGTATCCGCAAGACATTAAGGATCAAAATTTTCAGCGAGCCGTAAAAGACGCTTTTACCATTCAGGCGCAAACCGCCGACGGTGAGTCTGTTTTTTTGAATTTGTATGACTATCTGACGCCGGAGAATAAAAAGTTAGTCACCATGATTCCGGAGCAACATCGGGACATTATTCGTAATATCACAATAGAAAACAGCCAAAAAATCTTTAAAAACACCCAAGAACGCCAAGCCAAATGGCGCCTTAAAGCCAAAGAGATGGCTGCGGACGGCAAAATTTCGGAAGACAGGGCTTACAAAATGCTGCAAAAAGATTTTAACCGTTCCGCCGTCGAATTTTCCCTTCCGGAGAACACCCGCTGTCAAAAGCATGACGCCTTGCACCATGTTTCCGAGGTTATGGTAATGCCGGATTATGACGCCTCTTTTCATTTAGCGCCGGATTATAAATATACCGTACTCAAAGATCGTCAGGACACTTTGCCGGCCGATAATTTGCAAACTAATCTGCGGCAACTTAATCACATTCACAAACGCGCTCGTAATCTGAGTTTGCGCAAAAGCGAACAGGAACGACAAAAAACGGTGTTAAAGCAAAATACGGCGAAAAATCAGGCCTTAAATCCTAAAATTGCCTATCGTAACAAAAAACATTCGCAAAAAGTTTAGCTATAAACCCTTAATTGCATTGATGGCCGCCTTTGCCCCACAACCGGCGGCAATAATCGCTTGTCGATACGGATTACACACATCTCCGGCGGCATAAACTCCCTTAATATCGGTAGTGCAACCGTCTTCTTTGGTTTTGATATAGCCGGTTGAACTCATTTTAAGATAGCGCCGAAACAAATCGGTATTAGGGTGGTGACCGATAGCGATAAACACGCCGGAAACATTAATATATTTGACCGTATCGGTTTTAACGTTACGCACTTTTAAGCCCGTTACTTCAAGCGGATTTTCGCGCCCCAAAACTTCGTCAACCACGCTGTTCCACATAATAATCACCTTGCGATTTTCGTGCAATCGCTGTTGCAACACATACTCGGCATTAAACGAGTGGCGGCGAACAATCAGATACACTTTATCCACAAAATTGGTTAAATACAGCGCCTCTTCCAGCGCGGTGTTGCCGCCGCCGACCACCGCTACTTCTTTGTCTTTATAAAAATATCCGTCGCAAGTGGCGCAAGAAGAAACGCCGTGCCCGATATATTTTTGTTCACTCGGCAGACCGAGCCATTTAACCGAAGCGCCGGTGGCAATAATGATGGCGCGCGACATATACGAATTGCCGGCGGCCGAGCTGCAACAAAACGGATGGTCAAAAAAATCAACCTCGGTGATTTCATCGTTAATTATGCGCACGCCCTGTTTTTCCGCCTGTTTTTGCATGCGTTCCATCAATTCGGCGCCGCTCAAAGGATCATCGAATCCCGGATAATTCTCAACTTCGTGAGTCATCATCAACTGTCCGCCCCGTTGCGAACCGGAAACCACTAACGCGCTGATTCCGGCGCGTGCGGCATATATTCCGGCGGTGTAGCCGGCCGGTCCGGAACCCATAATCAGCAAATCCGTTCTGTATTCTGCCATATCTTCTTTTCCTTTATTGACTTTGCTTTTATGCAAATAATCTCTTCTTATTTTTTTTCAATATTCTCATCAAAAAACTTGATTTTTGCCAAAAAAGGTGTAGTATCTCATGTAACCAAACATTATTATAAGATGAAAAAATTTTTATTATTACTGATGTTGCTGCCTTGCGGCAGTCATGTTTTTGCACAGAAAATATTGAATGACAGTATCCATGTGTCCGATTCTGTGCAGGTTGAGAACAATTCGCGTATCCATCGTAATTTTTTTGAGCAGCACATATACGATATGTATATTGAGTCTCTCGAAACAGAATACGACTTTATATGTGATTATGTCGATTCCGAACATTTTGTGACTTATCGAAACAACCAATATCTTTTGGTTGACACAATGGATGGAAGCGAAACGGTTATTTTTTACGATAACCCGTCAGCACACTATCCGGTACCCCTCAAAGTGGTTTCAGAGGAATCCGCGTATCCCTTTATGGATATTGATGAATGAATAAATAAAAAATGCCGGCTTTCGTGTATTGCCGGCGTTTTTTATTATCTGACTAAGATATAAAACTTTTTTGGCGACGAGATAAAAAACTTCTTGATTTTCAAAACAAATCGGATAAACTGCCGCTTATAACTGATGAACATTAACTATTTTTAAGGAGAAAAAAAATGCCTTCAGTAATTAACGATTCTTGCATTAAATGCGGTACTTGCGCCGCCATTTGTCCGGTTAGTGCCATGCATGATGCCGGTTCGCAGTTGGTAATTGATCCGGATACATGTATTGATTGCGGTGCCTGCATTGCCGAATGTCCGCAAGGTGCTATTTGCAACGATGCCGAAGCTTCTGCCGAAGCAATTAAATTTAATGCGGAAAAAGCTGCTACCAGTCCGAATGCAAATGATTAATTGACATTTTTAGAGAAAAGGCTCAGGATAATCTCCTGAGTTTTTTTGTATGGAGGAAATATGCCAACCCCGTATACCGAAGATTATCTGCTGGATAAACAGGTCAAAATCTTTCAGCCGGTTAACGGTTATCGTGCCTCAAGCGATGCGGTATTGCTGTCGGCAATGGTTGATAAAATAAAGACCGGCGGACGTATTTTGGATGTAGGTTCAGGGACCGGTGCGATTGCACTGTGTTTGGCGCAACGTTTTCAGGCGCAAAAAATCGAAATTGCCGGCGCGGAGTTGCAAGCAAATTTGGCGGAGCTGGCCAATATGAGCGCTGCCGCCAACGGCTTTGATTTTGTGCATTTTCACCATCTTGATATTCGGCAAAAAACAGCGGCGGACACATTGCAACCATGTTCGTTTGATGCGGTTATATCCAATCCGCCGTACAGTGAGCACGATATGCCCTCACCTAATCTCAGCAAGGCGGCGGCTCACAATCATAATAATTTCAATCTTGAACAATGGTTGGCGTTTTGTATAAAAATGGCCAAACCGTTCGGGCATATTTATTTGGTACATCGCGCAGAAATGCTACCGCAAATTTGTACAGCTCTGGCCGGAAAAGCCGGCGGCATAACCGTTTTGCCGATTTATTCCAAGGCCGGACAAGAGGCTAAACGGGTGATTGTAGCGGCACAAAAAGACTCCAAAGCGCCGTGCCGTATATTGCCGCCGCTGGTTACGCACAATGACTCCGGTG
>JBGUGE010000096.1:0-10115 GCA_045111335.1 Alphaproteobacteria bacterium
TTAAATTCGGTGCGGATTTTATTTGCGGATTTCCGAAGGAAACCGAAGAAGCTTTTGAAAATACTTGCAAATTGGTCAAAGAGGCCGGGTTAAATAAGCTGCATGTCTTTCCGTATTCGGAGCGTTCGGGCACGCCGGCTGCCCAAATGGAGCAACTGCCGATGGAAGAGCGTCGGCGCCGTGCCGCAATTTTAAGAGAATTAAGTGAGGAATAAAATGAGTTTTTGGGAAAAATTGGGACTGGGATTAAAAAAGACATCGAATAGCATAACTACCGGAATTACCGATATTTTTACTAAGAAAAAACTCGATTCCGCTACTGTCGAAGAGTTGGAAGAACTGTTGATCAGCGCTGATTTCGGGGTTAGTGCCGCTCACGAAATTATGCAGAAATTTGCGGCCCAAAGACAGGATAAGGAAATCACCGATGAGGAAATTCGAACATTGCTTGCGGCTGAAATCGAACAGCGCCTTAAGCCGTGCGAACAGGCTTTGAATATTGATGTTGCGCATAAGCCGTACGTGATTTTGATGGTCGGCGTCAACGGTGCCGGCAAAACCACCACCATCGGCAAACTGGCCGCCAAATTGCAGGCTGACGGCAAAAAGATTTCGTTTATTGCCGGAGATACCTTTCGTGCCGCCGCCGTCGAGCAGCTTAAAGCGTGGGCCGAGCGCCTGAATATCCGCGTGTTTTCCGGTGCCGACGGTTGTGATAGTGCCGGTTTGTGCTACGATGGTCTGAATGCCGCGATCAAAAGCGGCGATGATGTAGTGTTTATCGATACCGCCGGTCGTTTGCAAAACAAGAGCGGACTGATGGATGAGCTTAAAAAAATCGTGCGGGTTATGCAAAAAGTGATTCCCGACGCGCCGCATAAAGTTTTGCTCACTTTAGATGCCACAACCGGCCAAAATGCCGTGTCGCAAGTGCAGATTTTTCGTGAAATTGTCGGGGTTAACGGATTGATTGTTACCAAGCTGGACGGCACTTCCAAGGGCGGTATTCTGGTGGCGATTGCTCAAGAGAGCAGGTTGCCGATTCACTTTATCGGGGTGGGCGAAACAATCGATGATTTGGATGTTTTCAACGCCCGTGATTATTCCCGCCGCCTTTTGAATTTGCCGCAATAAATATTCATGATTTTATTTGATGCTGATTTTTGGCGCGGATTTTTTGTTTGACTCCGCCGCATAATCCCTGTAAACTGCTCCCTGATAAGTTATCATTAGGGCATAAATTATTAATTAAACAAAATATAATTGTATGGGACATAGAAAATTAACATTCAAACAAAACCTTGCCTATGCGCATTGGTCAACCAAATGTTCTTTCGGTTTTCCGTATTTTGCATGGTTTTTGGTGCTCCTCGCCGGAGTGATTTACATCGGAGCGGCATTTTGGTTTTTTGAGCCGGAAGTAAGGCAACTGTTGGATGCGCGCTATGGCGAGCATGGTCTGGGAAAAACGTACTTTGCGCGCGTTTTGTCGGTAGCGGTAATTTTCGGTTTAAGCTATCTTACTGTTTATATCGGCTACTTTGTACATTATTTCTTTGAAAGAGATGATGTTACACGCGATTTTTTTTACCGATATTATTGCAAAAAGCGTAACTATTTCTAAAAGAAACACCGTCGGAGCTTGATTCCTCCGGCGGTGTTTTTACATTCGGCATTATTACTATGACCTGTTATAATAAGCTTCCACGATTTGTTTGGTTGTCAAATCCTTCTTACTCATATCTCCGATAAATTTAAGATACGGGAAAAAGAACTTAGAATCATTGGCTTGTTCGTGAGAGAACAGGTAGTGATGTATGAAGAAATTGCGAATTTTCCCGATATTCACTTTATAAGCCTCATAATCAAAATTTCCGCTCAAATAATTCTGCAAATCAGGGAAAACGCCATCGATTTTATAAACTGCTTCACCCAACACAATTACGGGTTTATCATAGTAAAGAGCCTCAAAACCGGTGGAAGAATTTACCGTAATCACCACATCGGAATTTTGGAACAAGAAAGAATTAGGCAGGCTCTTATCCTTATTGGTTAACCAGATAACTCCATCGTGTTGCATGGCATAAAGACGTGCTCTTAAATTGGCATATTTTGCGCCAAGGCGGGTGACGGATAACGGGTGTTCTTTAATAATACACAGATGATTATTTTCCAATAAAGAAGGCAGAATATCCGTCATTACCTGTTCTACCGTATCATACGGCGAATATTGCAATAAATTCGCATCATCATATAATTGCAACGGAATATAAGCTATTTTCTTGTCTTTCGGCAAATTCAACAGCGTTGAACTGCTCACATAAGAAAATTTTTCTTCATAAGGGATAGAATCCTTTCTGTTTCCAAACATCAAATCAGCTTCCGTCTCGGAAGGGGATATATCTTGAAAATCGGATATTTTAGCTTGAGATAAGGCAGAATTTCCGTTTACTCCCCATGGGTCGGCCACAAGAGAATCTAAAAACGGAGAACGCGAGCAACCGAGCTCCATATTGATAAACCCGATACCCAGCTCTTTTGCCGCTTGTTTAACCGCAAAATTTGTTCCCCAACAAACGATATAGTCAAAAGAGGCTCTCTTATGCAGATTTTTAATCAATTCAATAAACTTATCCGAGATTTCGGATTTAGTCATCAAACTCTGCCACTGGGCCATCCCTTCCTCATCCCAGTTGCATAAATATGATTCAAATAATTTATCTTCTTGGGTTGTAGGCAATACGAAATGCTTTTCATATTCGGAATTTTTATCTTGCAAATATTTTAACGCCTCTTTATTCCCGTAAATCAAAAAATTATGTTCTGTTTTATTGTTCAGCAATGATTCGCCGAAATGCCTGAAATTAGGAGGAAAACATACAAAACTGTTTCTGATTGGAAACGGCTCAACATAGAATAAAAAAGTAGACATATTATACCTCCATATTCTTAAATAATTGACTTAATTCAGATACAAACGATTCCGCCCCGCAGTTTTTGATTAAATAATCATAATTGCAGCGGGCATTTTCCTCTAAATTGACCTTATCTAACTCGGAAAGTACCTTATCCCAATCATTTGCGGTCTGCGGCAACAAAATGCGCACCCCGTTCATTCGTTTCATATCCGGTATAGGCGAAGTTATCAGAGTGCTGCCGGCAACTGCACTTTCCAAAAATTTAACATTTGACTTGCAATCGTTAAAATATGAATTTTCCAGCGGCGCAATAGTAAAACCGGCAGTAGCCATGTGGGAGAACAAATCCCAATAATCTACCAACTGATGAAAATAAACGCGCGGATGTTTGCCCAATTTATCTGATGCGGATAACAACCCTAACACCACCAATTTCAAATAAGGGTTTGTATCCAATGCCTTCAACAAGCTGTCTTCGGCTACTTCAAAATCCTTATTATGAGAAAGAGAACCCGTACAATACATAATCAAATTAGGGTCCTTAGGCTGATTTTGAATTTGTTTTAACTCCGCAATTTTACGGATACTTTCGGGAATAAAATTATGCACAACCGCTACACGAGCATTTCGTTTTGCTCGGATAACTTCACCGGCCAAGCTTTCCGTAGACACCGTGAAATAGTCAAATAAGAACAAAGCCTCTAAATTATTTTGGAATACCTTAAAAGCCTGTTGTTCGGACAATCTTCCGTTTTTATAGGCAGAACAATTCAAGGCTATATCCGGCAAGCCAAAAATCAAATCATCATAATCGGCTATTAAAATCTTATGCAGATGTTTTAATTTGCTGATAATATCAACGCAGCTTTTATTCGGACGATGGAAGACATACATATCATAGTCCAATGACGGAGATTTTAAAAACTCAGACGTGGATACAACCGCAACGTATGCTCCTCTTTTTGATAATACTTCGGCCGGATGATAACAGCGATATCTGCTGGACGGGTCCAATATAGGTCTGGCATTTTGGCCGGTGGTGGTTACATATAATATTTTAAGATTTTTGACATTGCCTTGAGCTACAGATGCAATATTGCGCTTACAATCCCCATAACTTTCCATGATGTCTTCGGCATAATTTCGGGCATCAATAGATTGAAGTCCTCCGTAGTTGCGAATATAGGTTAACTTATCGAGCAATTCCGTAGAGTTATGGTGTTTTTTGATGGCTTTTTTTATGCCGGCATCTATACGGAAATACGTCAGCTTTTTATCTATGTAAAAAATCTTATTCTGGCAACAAACCTGACGCCAAAGCCACCAATCAAAAGCCGTATTTTGGGGAACATCCAAAAAATTGCAAGTACGTAATAAACCGCTGCGCACACAACAAGCCGAAAAACCTAAAATATAATTTCTGATGGCAAATCTGTTTTCAGAAATTACGCCGTCGTCTCTGATAATTGCACGTTTCCGGTTGCTGAACATTTCAGCCACATCGTCACAACTTTTCGCATCCCCGATTAATTCAACATCATTGACGATGATTTGTACTTTTTCTTCTTCGTTGATTTTTTGGTTCACTTCTTGCAGATGGTCTTTCGTCCAATAATCATTGCATTCGCAAAAGGCAATATATTGCCCTTTGGCTTTTTGAATACCCAATAAAACGGTTTCCGGAAGTCCTTTGCTTTCAGCGTTTTGGTGTTGATATAATTTAATGAAAGGGTATTTTTTTACATATCCTTTAATAACTTCGACACTATTATCCGTTGACCCGTCATCTGCTACGATAACTTCAAAATTTTTATATGTTTGATTAATCAGACTGTCTAAATTTCTTTTAATTAAATTTTCACGATTATGACAAGTCACGACCACCGAGAAAAAATAATCTTTATAAGGTACTGTTTTCTTGGCTTCTTTTATAGCTTTTTTATCAGCAATCACAACCTTTTTCCTTTCATTGTTTTTGTTTTCAGATACGGTAGGGGCTTTTATTGCGCCGTTAGCAGACTTGTCCTTAACAGCGTTATCGCCTCTTTCTTTTGTTTCTAATTTCGTAATGGCCTTAATATAATGTTCATCGATGATTTTTTGCAAGGCTTTTTTGTATTTCGGTGCACAAACTTTCATTACTGTCTGACGCGAAGCTAATCCTTGTTTAAGCTTATCCAATCGGCTTGCTCCGGACCATACACCACCGTTATTCTGCCGATATACGGACAGCGGAGTGGAAATATAACCTATTTTTCCCATTTTTTCCAAGTATAAAGCTAAAGAAATTTCGCTTAAACGTTTTTCATAAATAACTTCCGGCATATTTAACAAATATTTACGCCGAAACATGGTACAGGAAAAATTAATAATCAGTGACAGATCTTTAATAAAATCTTCTCCGGTTAATTTACTCGATAACCCTTCCTGTTTTTCCAACAATCTCATGGTATTATCGTTTTCATTATAGACTTTTACCCGAGAAAACACCATCGGACAATCTTTATTTTTATCCAAAAAGTTCATCTGTTTTTCTAATTTGTGGTTATCAATCCAATAATCATCTCCCTCCAATACGGCAATATATTCACCGGTTGCCGCCTCAAAACAACGCTTCATATTGGCGGAAATGCCCACATTTTTCGTTGAAGAAATATTGCGGATAAGATGAGGATGCTTTGCAGCATATTCGGCAATAATCTTCGGTGTGCGGTCGGTCGAAGCGTCATCAGATATAATTATTTCATGGATGAAATCGCCACGTTGTTTGACTGCGCTTTCAATTGCTTCGGCAATATATTTTTCATGATTATATGAAGTAATCATGGTAGTAACCGTCAGCAAATCCAAATTGCAGTGTTTCTTTTTGAAATAACGCAGATTTTTATAATAATTTGCCGAGTTGGTAATTCTTACATGGTCATCTATGTCATTATATAACATAACCGGTACCGGAATAAAGTAAGGCACATATTTTTTAGTATATGTTGCAATTAAATCCCAATCGACCAACCGTGTCATATTTTCATCAAATCCGCCGAGTTTTTCATAAACCGAGCGATGATGTGCAAACACGCCCAAATCAATAAAATTAGCCTTCAATAATTTGTTATAATCAAATTTGTTACTGAAAATTTTACCTTTATTCATGGTTTTCCACTCAGCATAAAATGTTTTATTTTTATGCTTTTGTATGTTACGCACAAATACTTCCAAAAAATTAGGAAACAACAAATTATCGCTATCTATATAAGTAATCCATTCGTTTTTAGCATGTTGCAATCCGACATTACGAGTAGGACAAACACCGGAATTTTCTTTATAAATATATTTGATTTTGCCGGATTTAAGCTCTTTGGCATATTGCTTTTGAATAAAATCTTTCGTATTATCCGTAGAGCCATCGTCAACAATTATCAATTCGAAATTTTGATAGGTCTGTTGTAACACCGAATCAATCGACTTACCGACAATATCTTTGCGGTTATAGGTTGGCATAATGATGGAAAATGAAATATCTTGTCGAAGTTGTTCCGGTTGCGGCAAATATTTTGCCAAATATTTGGACCGGATAATTGATTGACAATCAGACATTTTGGCTTTGCAACTCTGTTCACGCGCGGCCAGCCAAGAGTTAATATGACTAATCCAACTTCCACTTTTAAAAAAATTAACTTTTTGCAAAAGTTTCACTTTTTCTGTCCTGTTCTAAAACATTAAATCATGTTATTCACGACAACATGCACTGTCATTATCAGTAAAATCATGATAAGAATAACACACAACGTTTTATATATATATTTATTTTTTTTCAACCTGTTTATTTCATTTTCTAATAAATGTGTGGATAAAATTTTACTATCTAAACGGGAAAAATTTTTTTCAATTCTGTTGAGGCCGTTCTTAAAAGCATCAGCGGCCAAAACTTTGTTATCCAATCCCGAGAGCTGAGTTTCCAGCGCGTCGACTCGGTTCTTAAAAGCATCAGCGGCCAAAACCTTGTCATCCAAGCCTGAGAGTTTAGCTTCCAGTGCGTCGACTCGGTTCTTAAAAGCATCAGCTGCCAAAACCTTGTCATCCAAGCCCGAAATCTGAGTTTCCAGCGCGTCGACTCGGTTCTTAAAAGCATCAGCGGCCAAAACCTTGTTATCCAAGCCAGAGAGCTGAGTTTCCAACGCGTCGACTCGGTTCTTAAAAGCATCAGCGGCCAAAACCTTGTCATCCAAGCCCGAGAGTTTAGCTTCCAGTGCGTCGACTCGGTTCTTAAAAGCATCAGCGGCCAAAACCTTGTCATCCAAGCCCGAGAGCTGAGTTTCCAGCGCGTCGACTCGGTTCTTAAAAGCATCAGCGGCCAAAACCTTGTCATCCAAGCCCGAGAGCTGAGTTTCCAGACGTTCCGTACGGTTGTTTATGATGTCGTTTATATTACCGGTACTTTCGGTTATCAGAGCGAGTTGTTGCGAAAATAATTGTTTTGCTTCTTTCAAGGAGGTAATTTCATTAAGTATCTTAAATTCATTTTCTTTAGATTTACCGGCGAGAACACTCTGAAACACTTGTGAAATAAAATCAGAAACCCATTTTTTCCCGTCCTGCCCCAAAATTTCGTAATATTTCAATATATAATAGACGTAGCCGTCAACATCTTGAAAATGATTTTTTAAGGTGTTGTATAATGCGGATTCTGTCATGGCAAAACCGGAATTGGCGAAGTTTCCGCCGGGTTTCATGGCATGCAAATGAATGATACGCGCATCGGCATTATATCCCCAATACGGCTTCCAGTTAAATTCAAGCGGCATAACGGTCATTTTATCAAAGCATAACTGATTGAGATATCCTTGGTCAAATAATCCTGTTTGATTTTTTATTCCGTTTTTCAACATCTCAAAAATCTGCGCAGATATGTCACGCATGTTTTTGACATTTAAATACAACACACCGGCATTGAAATATGTCATTTTATCCGGATCTTTTTCAAATTCTGCCGTAGCCGCCAAATATTGCGGTTTAGCAAAGCCGTCAGGTAAAAAATCTTTCAGGAAAATAACATCGATATCGGTATAAAGTACGTACTCATCTTCCTGCTCGACAAACGGAATATCAAAACGCATAAATGTTCCGGCTATTTTGGAATATGGTACCTCGCGGCCGCAAAACTTTTTAATATCTTCCTTGGTATAAGTCTTCTCCAAATCCTTTTTATGCGAAAACTCACGTTCAATTATATGAACATCAAATTCCTTCAGAATTTCATAGCAGCGGCCGGTGGAGGAACCGTCATACAAAGCGTATAAATCAAGCGTGGTGTTCTGCCGGGCCGATTTGAGACTAACATAAAGCAAATCCAGATATACCGAATTTTGTTCATCTGGCTCAGTCAAACAAAAATAACACTTCATACGCTATTTCTTTCTTAATACGAACGGGCGTAAATCACATCCAAAGTGGCCTCGCGTCCGGTTAACAAACATTTTCCCGTGGTACCGCTCTGGTCAAACGGAATGCAGCGAATGGTGATCTTCATCGACTTCAAGATTTCCTCGGTTGCCGGATCGCCGCACCATTTACCGCGGACAAACGCAACCTTGCCTTGTTTGCCGTCTTCAATCCATTCGTTGGAATTTGCGTAGTAGGCGGCAAATTCTTCCGGAGTTGTGATATCGTCGCGAATATTGTCCGTTAAGCGTTTTTGCGCCTTTCGGAACATAATTTGTTGGAGCTCTTCCAAGCGCTTGCCGACGCTATCCGCAAATTCTGCCGATTTTACGATTTTCTTGCCTTCAGGCTGGCCGATAAAGATGCGTTCTTTAACCATCAGGGCGTCGCTTTCCACGTCGCGCAAGCCGATTTCGCAAACCATCGGCGCTCCTTTTCTGATCCACTCCCAAACCTTATCGACACTGGCTTTATCGCGGTTATCAATTTTGATACGGATTTTTTCACCGAAGGCAATTTTTAATTTAAGTTTATCTTTAATTTTATTAACATAAGCCATTATTTTTTCAGAATCTTCAGGCTTTTTAATTAACGGCACCAGAACAATCTGATACGGCGCAATATGCGGCGGAACCACCATACCGTCATCATCGGCATGACACATAATCGTACCGCCGATAAGCCGTGTAGAAACGCCCCACGAGGTAGTATATGCATACTCCAACTCGTTGTTTTGATTGGTAAATTTAATATCCGCCGACTTGGCAAAGTTTTGGCCCAAAAAGTGCGATGTGCCGGCTTGCAAAGCCTTACCGTCCTGCATCATTGCTTCAATGCAATAGGTGTCAATAGCCCCCGGAAATTTCTCATGTTCCGGTTTGCGGCCGACCAAAACCGGCATTGCTAAAGCATTTTCGGAAAAATCGCGATACACTTCAAGCATTCTTACGGTTTCTTCTTCGGCTTCTTTGGCGGTTGAATGCACGGTATGTCCTTCCTGCCACAAAAATTCGCGCGTACGCAAAAACAGGCGCGGCCGCATTTCCCAACGTACCACATTGGCCCATTGATTGAGCAAAATCGGCAAATCACGATACGATTTCACCCATTTGGCAAACGAGTCGGCAATAATCGTTTCGCTGGTCGGTCGTACAATCAACGGTTCCTCTAACGGTGAAGCCGGTTTGAGCTTGCCGTCCTCATTAATCAGCCGCGAGTGGGTAACTACCGCCATTTCCTTGGCAAAACCCTCAACATGGTCGGCTTCTTTTTGAAAAAAGGAAAGGGGAATAAACATCGGAAAATAGTAGTTTTCATGCCCCGTTTCTTTGATTTTTTCATCCAAAACGCGCTGAATTCTCTCCCATAAGCCGTAGCCCCAGGCTTTCATTACCATACACCCAGGAGATACCGAGTTTTCGGCCATATCGGCTTCAGATACCACATTTTGATACCATTCCGGATAATTTTGTTTGCGGGTTGTTTTCATTGCCATGTTTTTATCTCCTATCTCAGCTCGCCGCCGGTCTTTTTACCGACTTCGACAATGACTTTGTTCATCAGATTTTCGATATCTTTATCGGTAAACGTTTGCTCAATCGGCTGGAAAGTCAGGCTTATAGCCACCGATTTTTTACCGCTCGGCAAGGTAATACCCTCATAAACATCGAAAATCCGCACATCGGTAATATGGTTACGGTCGGCGTTTTTGGCAGCGGCAATAACGGCCGCGGCATTGATACTCTTGTCTACCACAAA